>NZ_LIYL01000044.1:0-199514 GCF_001278875.1 Lysinibacillus sp. FJAT-14222
AGTCGAGCGATGCTTCTCCAAACAACGCAATGTATCACACTATTATTTTAGTCACGTTTTCCTTTATAATAAAAGAACATTAATGTGCAGGTGGTGCCCCCGATGATTTCAAATCAAGAAACCCTTAATTTAAGTCCATATATGGCGATCTACGATATTGTTGTGCCAAAAGATAATATGCTTCGCCAAATCAATGAACTTGTTGATTTTTCATTCATTTTAGAAGAGTTAAAAACAAAATATTGTTTAGATAATGGACGTAATGCCATTCCTCCAAGCACGTGCGGGTAAAAAAGGAACGAGTAAGAGTCAAAGTCAGACATATTATTTTGATATTGAAAAATGCAAAGTATGTCCAATGAGAGAGGGCTGTTATAAAGAAGGCGCAAAAAGTAAAACATATTCTGTCACAATTAAGTCGGATACACATGCCGAACAAGAAGCATTTCAAAATACGGAAGCATTTAAGCGATTAGCCGCAAATTGCTATAAAGTAGAAGCAAAGAATAGTGAATTAAAAAACGGACACGGGTACGATACGGCATCGACTGCGGGTCTATTTGGCATGGAAATTCAAGGTGCTACAACGATATTCGCCGTCAATTTGAAACGGATATTAAAGCTACTAAACGAAAATGAATAAGGAATAGAGACAGAAATAAGGCACTTCCTGTTAAGAAGTGCCTTATTTTAAAAAGGTTCGCTTTTATGAAAACGTAAGTTTTTCAGTGCCCTCCCACGGTGAGAGGTCTTTTTGCATGTTAGGGTATACAGTGTCCGACTGAAAAGCACTCTCACCAATATTTTAAAGTTCGGTGTGTGGCTATTTAGGGGCAATTTTTTTATAAAACATACTTATTTCTTAACTTAATTCGTTCGTTACTACTTGGATAAATTCATCTCGATGCTCTGATTCAAAAATAGTAATCCCTTTTTCTCTGGAAAGTTGTAGTAACTTTTGAATCTTAGCCTCATCTTTCTCCATAAAGGCTTTTTCTACATATTTTAAATCTTGCAAGATATGATGTATAAATGTATCCCCTTCTCTTTTAATATCTATAGCAATAAAGTCGAACGATAATTTTGTTTTAGGTGGAGTAATAATTGTATCAAACAAATAGTTTAAAGCTTTAAATGGGACATAAGGGATACCTTTTTTATATTCATATTTCTCAATAATAGGTAAAACCTTATCAATAAATTTTTGTATTTTATCAATATTGTAAAGCTTTGTATTTTCTAAATTATTCTTCTTAATAATTTGTTGTATTTTTTCATATTGATTTTGTTCTAACAGTTGTTTCATATATAAAAGTTCTTTTTTGAATTCGGATCGTTCTGTTTTACTTTGTTGTCGATGTTCAATAACAGCGTATTCGATTAGCTCCCATCCTATCTTCAAACCAAAATGAGGTTCTAAAAAATACTTAAGTTCTTCAAAATCGCGCACTTAGGTAACTCCCTTTAAGTTAGTATTATTAATCGTACAGGAAAAACAAGATAAAAATTTCTTGCCCTAACCGCTCTCAAACATCTGTCAGAGCCATATTAAGATGATATTCCTTTTTGTTTACTTAATTCCCAATAAATATGTATTTTACATAAAAAATCATTTTATAGAAACATATAATTTAATTTCATTTTTAAAAAAATAAAATGAACCTTTTCCAATTGCCGTTTGTATAGTCAGTGAACATAAAAATTAGGAGGGTTTATTTTGGAGCTTATTGTGAAGGATATTGTGAAAAAATATAATGGTGTGAACGTTTTGGATGGTGTGTCAGCCACATTTAAAATGGGCTATTGTTATTTATTATTAGGTCAGAATGGAGCGGGTAAATCTACATTATCAAAATGTATAGCCGGGGATGAAAAACCGGATGGTGGTTCCATTGTATTCAATGATGCTTCCCAACATGTGCATGAGCAAGTAGCGCTACAGTACCAATTTTTTTCGAGTTATCAGCATCTTAAAATTCGTGAAGTAATGGCTCTTTTTACTACATTGACGAACAATAAGGTTGATTTGGAAGAGCTATATGAAATATTAGGGTTACCGACTTATGACCACATCTTATTGAAAAATGCTTCAGGCGGTCAGAGAAAAGCAGTATCAATCTATCTATCTTTTTTATTAAATAAACCAATCATCATTTTAGATGAGCCGTTTGCTGATTTAGATTTAACGAAGAAAAAGCAATTGATGTTTTACTTACAAGATGAAATTCGTCAACGTAACAAAATGATTATTATTATTAGTCATGAGGTGGCAGGTTTAGAACCGCTATTTGATTATGTAGTCATTTTAAAAGAAGGTAAGCTTATTGAAAATAGCACACAGGATGATCTCTATCAAAAATACACAGAGGCGAAATTGCCGGGAATCGAAGGTCTCTACTATGAAGTGACAGGCCAAATTTTAGGAGGGAAAGCAGGATGATTAAACAAATTGCAAAAATGTATATGTTAGAAAGTGTGCGTAATCCAGGAATGGTTTTTGGAAATGTACTTCCAGCTATTATGTTTATGATTAGTTCAGTTATATGTAAAAATATGATTACTGGAGATGCTACCAATTTTATCGATATTATGATTAAAGGTCAGTTTCTTCCACTCTCTATTATAATGTTAATTTTCTCCTTTGCTTTTTCCAGTGCCACAATTTATTTGGTAGATATGAAGGTTAATAAAACCTTCCAATGGATACATCGAACAGGTATTAAGCCACACACTTACTATATTGGGATGGGAATAGGTGTCTTTACATTATTAAATGTATTTTTAGTGCTAATACTCATTGGCTATTCCTTCATCATTGATATTTCACTTTTATCTTATTTTATGATTATTTTAATGAGTAATTTTGTTTTACTGGCATTATATCCATTGAGTTTTATATTAGCAGGTCTATTTAAAAACGAGAAAGTAGCTCAAAGCATGCTAGTGCCGATTATGTTACTATTTATGTTTTCAATACAGATGACATCGTTGTTTTTAACGCTTGCAGAGAAAAACCCTCAAGATTATTTTATTTTCTTAATCTGGAATCCAATGCTTTATTTATTTGATAGTTTGCAAATGTACTTGAATTTATTTGACGAAACGTGGCTTCCGCAATATCAATATTGTATAATTTTAGCAATGATTAGCCTGGTGTTAGCAGCCATCGCTAAAAAAGTATATACCAGTCAGTAGGTGATTTTATGGGAATTGGATTTATTGTATCTTTTATTGTCGTTGGAGTTTGGACTATTATTATTTTAGGAATTACAATCCCGATGAATAAAAAATATGTTGTTCGCGAAAATGGAAAAATTAATTATAAAAAAACAACAATTTATTTACGGTGGAATGTATTTGATACTTTAACGCTCGTTTTAGCCATATATACAATACTTTGTGTGCAGGCATTAAACATGCTTTTGTCTTTCTCTCAAACAATCGAAAATCCGTATGTGCAGTTTTTTACAAATCAATCGCAAGCATGGGTCATTGTAATAGTCGCATACTTAGTTTCACGTGTGTCCATGACGTTGAAGTCCATTAAGGCTCATTGGGGGGATGAGCTAGATGATAAGTAATGAAGAGTGGATGGAGGCCTATAAAAACGGAGATGTCGAGGGCTTTGAACAGCTCTATAGTCGTTTGTATGAGCCATTGTACTGCTTTTTATTTCGCTATACTCGGGAAGATCAGCTAAGCATTGATATTGTGCAAGATACCTTTGAGCGTTTACAATATATAAAAGAAGATTTTGACCAACAAAAGGGAACGGTTAAAGCATTTTTATTTCAAATCGCTTATCGCTTAATGATTAATAAATTGAACCGGCGGAAAAAATGGCGCACGCTCTTCCCGTTTTTAGTACCGACGTCAAGTCATCGAATGTCTGCTGACGAGAAATTAACGATTCAAGAAGCGATTCTTCAATTACCCGAAAAGCAACGAGCTGTTATTTTGCTTGTTTATTATCATGATTTACCGCAGGAGGAAATTGCACAAATTTTGTCCATTCCGCTTGGTACAGTTAAATCGAGGCTACATAATGCGATGAGGACTTTAAAGGAAGAGCTAAAGGAGGATTTTGATGCTTAAGGATGAATTTCAAAAAGAGCAATGGTTAAAAAACAGCTTAGATGACGATAAAGTGGAGATTCCCGAGCAGCTATTGACATATAAGAAAAGTCGTTGGCAACGTTTTCTTCAGTATTTAGCTTCACCAACGAAGGATCCGTTAGAGCCAATATGTACATCTTCAATCGGCTACACCTCTTTGAAAGTAGTGCCCATTGTCGCGGCTGTATTTATTACAATTCTTCAAATTTTATTGCAATAAATTTTTCTTAATATTAAATTTCTCACTGCCACAATCATTCGGTTGTGGTATTTTTAATGAATAAATACTATTTATTGCCCATTTTAAGGAAATATTTAGATTAATTTGGAGGTTAGTGCTTTGAGGGTTTTAAAAAAGTTTCCACAGCCAAACACGATAAAAGGTCAGCTTCATCGAACACTTGTATGGATTACTTTTATCATTGGTCTTTGTATTTTTATTCCAACGTTTTATATTGAATATCGGCAAACCATTCAACATCAAAATGAAGAGATGACGCATTATTTGGATGCCCAAACATATTTTTTTGAAAGCTGGTTATCAGAGCGATCCAGTGATATACATACAATAGCTAATTTAGATTTTGTAAAGGACTATAATGTTGAAAAATCGCAAGCTTTTTTTCAAGATTTTAAAGAAAAAACAAATTTTACAGACTTAATATTCGTTAATAAAGAGGGCATCGTGCAATTTGATACAGTTACTGAATACAGTACAAATGGTGCTGGTGTGGATGTGAATGACCGTGAATATTTTCAAATTGCTAAAAAAACGAAACAAGCATATATAACAGATATTTTAATAAGTAAAGTCACAAATCAGCCTATTATTGCATTTGCTTCGCCTATTATTAATGAACAACAATTTAATGGTGTTGTTTTTGGAACAGTAAATTTGAACACTATCGACCAACTGTTACATGAATCGAGAGTTGGCTTTTTAGGTCATGCCTACATTGTCAATCAGGATGGCACTATGCTCACTGAATTTAACAATAAACCACAAATGTTTTCTGAAAATTACCCAGTCGATGAGCATATTATGAACTTTGCTTTAAAAAATACAACAAGCAATCTCGATATTTATAAAGACGCGAATGGTAAGTGGGTTCTTGCTAAAAGTAAGCCTATAAATCAAGGGAAATGGTTTATCCTATCAGAAATTGGTCTGTTAGAGGCATATAAACCATTAATCATTAGATTTCTATGGATCACTTTTTGTTTAGTGGTTGGTTCATTTTTTACGATTAAAATTATGTTACATCTCTCTAAAAAAATTGAAGAACCAATCCAGCAGCTTCTTACAGGTGTTGGCAAGGTAGAACAAGGTTATTATGATTATCAAATAAATGCACAACAGATGGCACCTTATGCGCAAGAATTTCAGGAGCTTTGTTCATCCTTCAATGAAATGAGTGCCAAGGTGAGAAAAGATACTATATTACTGAAAGAATTATCAATTACCTGTCAGTTGACGAAGCTGTATAATCGTCGTTATTTGATTGAGCAGGGAGAGCTTGTTTTTCAGAAATGTTTAGAAGAACAAAACCATTGTTCATGTATAGCGATAGATATTGATTTTTTCAAAAAGGTCAATGATACATATGGACATTTAACCGGTGATGAAGTACTAAAGCACGTCGCAAACATCATTACAAATTCTGTACGAAGAATCGACATTATTACAAGGTATGGGGGAGAGGAGTTTGTCATTTTATCTCCAAATACTACGCTGGAGAGTGCAGTAAAAATAGCAGAAAGAGTTCGGCAACATGTTGAAGAAAATCCTTATAATGCGGATAATTTAGAGATTAATGTGACAGTGAGTATCGGCATCGCAGGATTCGGTCATTCTAAAAATATTTCAACATTTTACGAACTGCTCGACAGCGCGGATCAAGCACTTTATATTGCAAAGAAAAGCGGTCGAAATCAGCTTAGAGTATATGATAAAACAGGTATAGTTGATACAAGCCAAATGCTTTAAATGACTAAATTAAGAAAGTGGTGTTTACATGAGGGAAATTATATTAAATAAATTAAAAGAAATCGAAAAAGAGTATCATATAAAAATTTTATATGCTGTAGAATCGGGTAGTCGAGCTTGGGGATTTCCTTCCGAGGATAGTGATTATGATGTTCGTTTTATATATATTCATAAATCTCAGTGGTATCTTTCCATCGACCCTCAAGGAATTGGTGCTAAGAGGGATGTCATTGAAGTGCCTATCAATGATTTGTTGGATATTAGTGGTTGGGAAATAACAAAAGCATTAAGGCTATTTCGCAAAAGTAATCCACCTCTTTTAGAATGGTTACGAAGCAATATTGTTTATGACCAGCAATATTCATTTATTGACAATGTACGGTCACTGGAAAAAGAAGTATTTTATCCAAATGCAAGCTTATATCACTATTTGAATATGGCTAAAAACAATTATCGAGAGTATTTACAGGGCTCAGAGGTAAAAATAAAAAAATATTTCTATGTCCTAAGACCAGTTTTAGCATGTAAATGGATAGAGAATAATGAAACAGTTCCACCAATTGATTTTCAGGAATTATTAAATGAAATAATCTCTGATGGTCCTTTAAAAACGGAAATTCAGCAACTTTTACAGAGAAAAATGGCTGGTGAAGAACTAAATATGGAGCCACGAATTGAAAGTATTAATGAGTATTTAGATAAAGAAATAAAGCATATTGAGACATACTGTAAAAATCTTAATGTTAAAGTGGATGATTCTACACAAAAATTAGATGAGTTATTTAGGAGTACATTACAAGAGGTGTGGGATTAATGGTATATAGAAAACTGAATAATTTTTAATCGCAAGGTCATACTAAAAAAGGTTTCACTTATGAAATCTATATTGATGAGGAGGATGGCGCGAATGAGTAGGTTCGAACATTTAGACCCAAAATCTCAAAAAATCCACCGCAACTGGTCAAGGATTAAGCATTCAAAATCTCAAGTAAATGGTGAAACGGAGATTACTCTCCATAACCGTATCTTGAGAAGTGAAGCAAGAGCCCGACAGTTTTAATCATGCTAGAAAAGTAAGTGTCATCAAGCCCAGAACATATTCTGGGTTTTTCTTTTGTTTTATTGTTAATTTATGGGGTTTTTCTATTTGTTTTGATAAAATGAATATATGAAAAAATACGAGATTTTAGGAGGGGAAAATAAATGAGCAACGTAGAAAAACTAAAAAAGGGATTAAAGGAATTTGGCTTAGCGCATAAAGCAGAGAAATTATTACCTCTCGCAAAGGAATCCATTCGAATGATGGTAAACCAAATACCTGAAGAAAAAATTCAGATTGGTAGCTCAAAAATTGGTGGCTGTCCGGATGTACCATCAAATTTTTCATGGCCCTATACAAACGACAATAGACCATTGTATTTTCTTTGCCAACTAAATCTAATAGAAATAAAGCCTTACGATACAAACAGCTTATGACCCACGTATGGTGTGCTGTCCTTTTTCTATGATCTGTCGAGCAACCTTGGGGATACGACCCGAAAGATTATGATGGCTTTAAAGTTTTCTACTTCTCTCAAGAGACTAGTAGCCTGAATAGAATGGAAATTCCCGCATCATTACACGAGCATGGTAACATCGACAGCGCGGCGCTACAATTTGAAAATGAAGTGACACTTCCATCATGGGACTCGCCATACTCGATGTTTTTACAAGAAATTTTAAATGAAGAGGAGGCTGATAGCTACAGAGATTTTGAATACGAGTGGATGGAGGTAGATGCTAGGGCTACTCATCGCATAGACGGTTATCCAGATGCGATTCAAGGTGACATGTATTTGGAATGTCAACTGGTGACAAATGGCTTATATTGTGGCGACTCAACAGGTTATAGCAATCCTTTATGAAAGGAATTAGAAGCAGGAGCGACTGATTGGCGATTATTACTCCAAATTGATTCGGAGGATGATCTAGGGTTTATGTGGGGCGATAGTGGCAGATTGTACTTCTGGATTCGTGAGGAAGATTGTAAAAATAAACAATTTGATAAAGCATGGGTTGTTTTACAATGTTTTTAAAGGAGGCGGGGAGACATGGAAAATCAAATTAAAATTCGCTTTGCAGTCGAAAAATTTCAGCAAACGATTGATTAGTATTTTATCCGACAAAAAGGAGAGAAAGCGATGATCATTCCAATTCCAACGTATTTACAGCCATTTGCAGAAAATGTACAACAACTGAGCGATGTTGAATCACAATTACAGCTTTTCTCTAGCACTGGCAATCAACAATTTGAAATTTGGTATTATGGCGATTTGTTATCGCTTGAGGGGGAGGTCATGCCTTTCATTACAGGCTCAACTGCTAAAATCGTCGCAAAGGATCCTTTAACAGCGGAGGGGATTTTGCTGTTTGATGGGTCCATACATGGCTATAACGCGCTTTTTTGTGATGAATATACAGAAGAACAACGTGTCAACCGTCCACTTCAAAAATATAACATGCCCGCAACAGAGCTTGTATTATCGTTTTTTTATAATATTGACTATGATGAAGAAGAAGACGATTATGAGATAGATGACCAAAATTACGTACAGCTGATCAACGGAGATACAGCAGACTGGGAGACAATAAAAAGAAATGGCTATGATGCCATTGCTTTTTATTTCAAGAAAGAAGATGGGGCGCTGTTAGCATTTGCACAGGAAGAATTAGCATAGCATGAGAGAATAATAGAATTAGATATAACCATTCATGGAAGGAAATGTGGAAATATATGGAAATATTTAAATTCTCACAAGATTTGTCTAATCAAGTTATAAATTATGATTCGATAGACGTCTTTTATACAAAGATCATGAAAACAGTAGAACCTACGAATATTGGCTTTATGTATATAGAGCCTGGTGGTGTTGTTGGGATGCATGAGGCGCCTGTACCACAGTTATTTATTGTGATTCAGGGGGGAAGGATGGGCTTGCGGTGAGGATCAAGAGAAAGTACTCCTAAAAACTGGGGACGGTGTTCTTTGGCAAACAGGAGAGGCACATGAATCTGGTAGTAATTCAGGTTTAACAGCACTTGTCATCCAATCCGAGCAAATCCATCTTGCATAGATTACATAAAAAATGTGTAACGGAGTAAGTTATAGCTCCGTTACACTAAGTTATAGTTAAGCCGAGTTTAACTGTTTTCAATAAATGACCATCAAATAACTCATCAAACTCCTCCAATTTCTTGAAGCCCTTCGCTTGATAAAAGTTCATGCCAATCGCATTTTCCTTTTCTACACAAACTAAAAGTGACGTTACATCTGGAAGCAAATTGATCCCTTCCCGTAATAGGGCTGTACCAATTCCTTTGCCCTGCGTTTCAGGAAGTAAATATATGGCGTAAAGTTCTGCCTCACCATCTACAACATTTGAAAAATTGGCAAAGCCTACTATCGAATCTTCAAGTATAGCAACTAAAAATAGACTATTTTCTAAACGACCTAGTAATCGCTCACTACTATAAGCAGTTTGTAAAAAACGATCTTGAATGTCATTTGGGATAATCCCTTCGTATGTTTGATGCCAACTTTTTTTGGCAATTTCTTGCACAAAAATGATGTCATTCTTTTGCATATGTCTTATAATTGAACTCAATACTTTTCACCTACAATTCCAATTATTCTATTTATTGTAACATTAAATCAGATGAAGGGAGATGACTTCATGCAAGTTGTTGAAAAGGCATTTGGCTATATTACGAGAGAGCATGAGGGGCAGTTACAAGTGCTAGTATTTGAGCAAAATACAGAAGGAGCAGGAATTCAAATTCCGAAAGGCACGGTAGAGGAAGGGGAAACACCGCTAGAGGCTGTAACTCGAGAGATGTTTGAGGAGACAGGTTTATGCTATCTAGCAGTTAAGGGGTTAATTGCACAGGATCATTTTAATCATCATTCAGGGGTATTACAAAAACGTTATTTTTATCATTTAACGACAAATGAAAAACGAGATTTATGGAAGCATTGTCCGACAGGTGTAAACGAGGCGGGCTTAGAATTTTCATTTTATTGGATAGCAGATGAGCAAGAAGTGGCATTAGCAAAGGGACATGGAGATTATTTGTATCGAGTGTTAGCTCGTGTTAACAATTGATTGTTAAACATTTATAAGTTGCATATATTAAACAAAACCGCGTTCCAATAATTTGGAGACGCGGTTATTTCATTATATAGCCTTTACGGCAATCACTTCTAATGCTTGTGCGAAATCAGCGATGAGATCCTCAACATGCTCTAGTCCTACTGAGAAACGTAATAGTCCGTCAGTAATACCACGTTTAGCACGTTCCTCAGGCTCCATTGCTGCATGGCTCATTTTAGCAGGGTAGGATAAAATCGATTCAACGCCACCAAGAGAGACAGCGAAAACTGGAATTTTCATCGCTTCTACAAGCGCTTTTGCAGCTTCATAGCTTGGTAGGCGGAAGGATAGGACTGCACCAGCACTTGTGGATTGACTATGATGAATCTCATAGCCAGGATGTGATGCAAGCCCCGGGTAATATACTTGCTCGACAAGAGAATTTGCAGCTAAAAATTCCGCAATCTTTTGTGCCGATTCAGCAGAACGACTAAAACGCACATCGGTTGTTTTGATATTTTGCAATAGGGTAAAGGAGTCCTGTACACCTAGTATATTGCCAAATGAATTTTGGATAAAGTATAGCTCCTGACCAAGCTTTTCGTCAGCAGTAACTGTCAATCCTGCGATAATATCGGAATGCCCAGATAAAAACTTTGTAGCACTATGAATAACAACATCAACACCTAGCTCAAGTGGACGTTGGTGTAAAGGTGTCATAAAAGTATTGTCTAAAAACGTTAAGCAATTATGCTGTTTGGCTAGTGCAACTACTGCGCGAATATCTGTAATACCAAGTGTTGGATTCGACGGTGTTTCCATATATAGTAGCTTTGTAGCTGGTGTAATGGCTGCTTCTACCGCTGCTAAATCTGTGAAATCAACGAAAGTATGGGTAATACCGAGACGTGGTAAAACCTTGGAGACGAAGCGGTATGTTCCACCATAAACATCCTCCGTAATCACAATATGATCACCCTGCGATAATAGCATTAATGCTGCAGATACAGCGGCAATCCCAGAAGAAAATGCATGGGCGCGTACACCGCCTTCTAGCTCTGCTACTGCTTTTTCTAATGCATCACGTGTAGGGTTACCAGAACGAGCATAATCATATTCGCCGAATTCATCGATACTCTCCTGATGGAAAGTAGATGATAAATACATAGGCACATTGACTGCACCTTTTTTATTCTCATAGCCGTCACGAACACCTGCGTGAATTAAGCTTGTTTCAATATGTTGCTTCATCATTAAACCTCTTTTCTTAGGATATCGAATACTTGTTTTAAATCCGCAATTAAATCTTCAGCCTCCTCAATTCCAACAGAGAAGCGGAGTAATCGGTCACATACACCGCGTTCAATACGCTCATCATAAGGCATATCTGCATGTGTTTGAGTAGCAGGATATGTAATAAAGCTTTCGACACCACCAAGGCTTTCAGCAAAGGTAATTAGCTGCAAGTTTCGAAGGAATGGGTCGATCCAGTCAGCGTTTTTCAAGCGGAATGATAGCATGCCACCTTTTCCTGTATAAAGCACATCTGTCACAAGCTCTTCTTCCTCTAAATATGCAGCAATTGCTTTCGCATTCGCATCGTGCTGCTTTAATCGAAGATGCAATGTTTTTAAGCCGCGAATAAGTAACCACGAATCCATCGCACCTAATACCATACCGCTACCATTATGAATAAAGCCAATTCGTTCTGTTAATTCAGCACCTTTAGCGACAACTAAACCAGCTAACACATCATTATGTCCACCAATATATTTAGTAGCCGAATGAATAACAATATCTGCACCTAATTCGATTGGACGTTGGAAATATGGTGTATAGAACGTGTTATCTACAATTAACCATGCTCCATGCTTGTGAGCTAATTCTGCATACACTTGCAAATCAAATTCCTGCATAAGCGGATTTGTAGGCGTTTCAATGAATAGGGCACGCGTATTGTCATTGATTAATGCTTCTACCTGTTCAATCGATTCAAATTTTGAGTAGACAGGCTTAATATTATATGTTTCTTCAAAGAAATTAAAAAGTCGATATGTACCACCATATAAATCATCAGGCACCACTAATTCATCACCAGGTTTAAACAATGATAGAACTAGTTGAATGGCCGCCATACCAGAGCTACAGGCAAAGCCCATATCTCCGCCCTCTAAATCAGCAATTCCGGCTTCTAATAGGGCACGAGTTGGATTTTTTGTACGTGTATAATCAAAACCAGTAGATTCACCGATACCTGTATGTTTGTAAGCTGTCGATAAATGGATTGGTGGGCTGACAGCACCTGTTATAGGATCACTTAAATTCCCAAGTTGTACAAGTTTTGTTTCAATACTTCTGCTGTTTGTCATGTCGTCACTCTTTTCTTCATCATAATAACGGGGAGTCAAATTATCTGAAAGACTAGACCTCATTTTCCCATATTCTCAATAATTGTTACCAATTTAACATGTATACTAAAGAAGAACAAGATAATTTCAGAAAATTGGCGAGATTATTTAGGGTAAATCACCTAGGAATAGTAGGAGATGCTTTAAGGAGGAGAGTTATATGAAGCATTGGCTAGTAATTGGTGGAACAGGAATGCTAAAGGATGTCTCTTTATGGCTTATAAAGCAAGGGAACCATGTTACGGTTATCGGGAGACAACAGATCAAAATGCAAAGATTGATAAATGAAGCTAAAGATGCTTCGAAATTAACACCCTTAATAGCTGATTATACAAATTACAATAGCTTTAAATCGGCATTAATAGAATCTCAGCAAACTAATGGATCATTTGATTGCATTATTGTCTGGATACATGGCTCTGATAAAAGAATTTGGGAGTCACTTTTGCAAGCAATTCCTACCACAAAAAATGTGATTTTATACCATATTAAAGGAAGTGGCTCTTACATAAATGACCATAAAAAAAGTCATATGCCTCCTAATATAATTTATCGAGAGGTTAAACTTGGATTTGTCATAGAAAACAACAACTCCTCTAGATGGCTAACTACTAGTGAAATTGCACAGGGAATTATTGATGGAATTTGCGTCCTTAAAGGAATAAATCTCTTAAACAAAAAGAATCTGCCTTTTTCCTCGGCTTATCCGAGAAAATTAGACAGATTCTTGTTAGATACGATTTAAGCTTGTTCTTTTTTTAATAAATCTCGAATTTCTTTTAGAAGCTCTTCTTTAGAATCCAATTCTGGTGCTGGTTCTTCCACAACAGCCTCTTCATTTTTACGAGATAATTTGGTCATAAGTCGTAATGCCATGAAAATTGCAAAGGCAATAATGAAAAAGTCAAGAATAGACTGTAAAAATACACCTAATTTTATTTGTGCATCACCTGAACCATAAGCAAAGCTTTTTGTTAAATCAATACCACCAGTTAAGACACCGACTAATGGCATAATGATATTTTCAACTAAGGAGGTAACAATTTTACCGAAAGCACCACCAATTACTACTGCCACTGCTAGATCGACAATATTGCCTTTCATAGCAAACTCTTTAAAGTCTTTCCACAAAACAAATTCCTCCTATTTTTATCCACATAAATTAATCGAATTATATTTTACTATATTTTCCCCTCCTTTTTCAACTATTAAAGTAGTGGTAATTATATACTGAAAATTTTACTACAAAATGCGACAAATTTGGTAATATAGAAATAGAATAAAAGATTAGGTGTGACATATGGCGAAAAAAAAGAAGAAAAAACCAGTGCTATCGCCTTCCGTTCAATTAGGCATGATAGCTTTATTAATCCCAATAGCGATAACAGTTTATGTTTTCGCCTTTTTTGCATGGAAGGAGCTACAAACATTACCGATATTTGAAAAATTAGCACAGCAAAAAGCACTAGAAGAAATTCAACAAAATTTCGATATGAAAATTCCTGAGCAATATATTCCCATCTATGTAGCAGCAGAAGAGAAATACGGCGTGCCTTGGACTTTACTTGCTGCCCATCATCGAATTGAAACCCGCTTCTCCTCAATGAAGTCGCTCGTTTCACCAGCTGGGGCAGAAGGACATTTACAAGTGCGACCATAAGGTCATGTAAGAAATATCCACTAGCAAGGAGTAGGCGAGACTACAATGCCTATCATTACCCAACTTATCCGTGAGGGAAACTAATATCGGGGAGTGTAGCATGTTGGGAAAGCTATAAGTTATCGAATCATCACGATACGACTGAATAGCAAAATGAAAAGATGTAAACGAGGATAAAAGCTAAACTGCCTGAATGACAGTCCGAGGGGGTTATTGGTCCACCTATGACGGAAGATGATTATTTACGTCATACAGCGAAACAGAATGGTTAATTGGAAGCCATCTCTGAATACACTTTGATTAACTGCGTGTCAAAAGTGCGTAGTCTATCGCTGACCAACTATAGTAAATAGTAAAGGGCGAACGTCATATCCGACATTACATCGTGCTTATTCTTATATGTGCTAAATGGTGATTACCTACGTCAGAACGCTTAAATAAAAAGCTATGATAAAATGTATCTGAATATCTGATATGGTAACGGAGTTCTCGTAGTAGTCCGAGGTGGGGAAAGCCCATCACATGGCGAAGGGGAACAGCTTATCAAGTCTAACTAAAATTGGAAAGGAGCGTGAGGCTCTATGAGAAGTCCAAACACTGTGTTAGACAGTCTAACGAAACAATCAACACGCGAAAATTACAAATTCGAACGAATCTATCGAAACTTGTATAATGTGGAATTCTATTTAATGGCTTACGCTAAGATTTATGCGAAAGAAGGCAATATGACACAAGGTGTTGATGGACAAACCATTGATGGTATGAGTCTAGAACGTATTGAAAGATTAATTGAAAGCCTAAAAGATTGTAGTTATCAACCAAAACCGTCCAAAAGGGTTTATATTCCAAAAAAGAACGGTGGTAAAAGACCACTAGGTATACCATCTTTCGAAGATAAATTAGTTCAAGAAGTAGTAAGAAGTTTACTTGAAGCTATGTACGAAAAAACTTTCTCGATACATTCTCATGGTTTCAGACCAGAAAAAAGCTGTCATACTGCACTTATGCAAGTAAAAGACAGATTTACTGGAGCTAAATGGTTTGTGGAAGGTGATATTAAAGGATTCTTTGATAACATTGATCATCACAAGCTAATTGAAATTTTGAAAAGAAAAATTAATGATGATAAATTCATCGACTTAATTTGGAAATTTCTTAAAGCAGGTTTCCTAGAGGACTGGCAATATCACAAAACATATAGTGGTACTCCCCAAGGTGGAATTATCAGCCCCATCCTTTCAAATATCTATCTAAATGACTTAGATAACTTTGTATTAGCTTACAAAGATAAATTTGATAAAGGAAAAGGACGAAAACGCCTAACGGAATACCGTACTAGAGAAGCTAGACTACACCGAGCAAACGCAAGGTATAAGGAAAAATGGGAAGAAATGAACGAGGAAGAAAAAGAACAAGCACTTCAACACTTGGACGAGTTGAAAAATCACATGATGGAATTACCCTATAAAGACCCTATGGATGAAAACTACAAGCGGATACAGTATGTGCGATATGCCGACGATTTCCTAATCGGTGTAATCGGTAGTAAAGAAGATTGTCAACAAATAAAACATGACATTAGCACTTTCTTAAGTGAAGAACTGAAAATTGAATTATCACAAGAAAAAACGCTCATTACGCATTCTAGTAAAAGAGCAAGGTTTCTCGGATATGATATTAAAATTAGTCATGATAATAAAACGACAAAATACACAGCGAGTGGACATAAACAACGTACACGTACAATGAGCTGTGAACTTCTTTTACCGCATGAAGTATGGCGAAATAAATTAATCGAATACAAAGCGTTAGAAATAGACGAAAAAACACAAAAATGGAAGTCTATTCATCGGGCGCATCTTCTGCAAAACGATGACCTTGAAATATTGATGATTTACAACGCAGAAATCAGAGGTTTATATAATTATTACAAGTTAGCGAACAATGTATATAAACTAGATGGATTTAAATTCATCATGGAATATAGCATGTATAAAACTTTCGCAAACAAATATAAATCAAGCGTTAGAAAAATCCACAGAAAATACAGTAAAAACGGAGATTTTGCGGTGAGATACGAAACAGCCAATGGTAGTAAGATCGCATTCTTCTATAAAGATGGATTTAAAAAGAAATTATTACCATCTTCATATGCCGATATTGATGTTATTTCTAAGACAAGAAACATTATTTACAACCGAACAGGTCTCATTGAAAGGCTTGTAGCAAAGGAATGTGAATGGTGTCATGCCACAGATGTGGATTTAGAAATTCATCATATTAAGAAGTTAAAAGACCTCGAAGGCAAAAAACGTTGGGAAAAGCGTATGATTGAAAGAAACCGTAAAACGATGGCATTATGTAAGAAATGCCACGTTGATTTACACAACGGTAAATTAGATTGATAGGTGGAGAGCCGTATACGCTGAGAGGTGTACGTACGGTTCGGGGAGGAGTTCTTGGAAACCTAGCATAGTAATATGCCAAGGCGCTGGGTTCTTACTCTACTTTATGCCTTGTACATTTGTAGGCTGGCAACATCCTTCCTGCTCAGGGTTAGGAAAAGGGAATATATCAAAGGCTGAATTAATGAATCCAGAAACTATTAAAAAATATGGTGGATATGGTGTAGATGCTAATGGAGATGGCATAGCAGATCCTTATGATATTGAGGACGCTATATTTAGTGCCGCGAATTATTTATCGAAAAACGGTGCAGCAAATGGTGATATAAAGCAAGCTGTTTTTAAGTACAATCACAGTGATGAATATG
The DNA here is from genome assembly GCF_001278875.1 of Lysinibacillus sp. FJAT-14222. Lineage (NCBI taxonomy): Bacteria > Bacillati > Bacillota > Bacilli > Caryophanales > Bacillaceae > Lysinibacillus > Lysinibacillus sp. FJAT-14222. The sequence continues at coordinate 17,075 of NZ_LIYL01000044.1, forward strand.
TTGAAAAGGTGTTAAATTATTTCAATTTATATAATGACTATCATGATGAGCTAAAAGAAGCAGTCCTTGTAAATACAGAAAAATAAAGAGCCATCAAAAAAGATGACTCTTTACATGTTGTTGAAATTATTGTGTATAAATTAGAGTGAAATGCCAGGAGATTCATGCTAAGGAAGTGGTTGATTGGAGTGAAGGCTGGCGACTCCTCGGACGCCTTCAGCCGGAACGGAAATCAACACCTCGTTTTGCCGAAGAGCCATATTTAATAGGACACCTAATTTTCTTGAGTAATCAATACGCCAAGGCGAAATTGATAAAAGTTTTAAAGCGAATTGTCTTGATCAGAAATTACTTTCATTAAAAGCGCCACAACATTCATAAAAATTTCCTTGATAAAAATATATGTAAAGAGCCATCAAAAAGATGGCCCTTTATTACATATTTAGGTTGCTTTACGCATACTCTTTAAAATAATGCTTACGATGAAGATCAACACGACAGCACCGATTAATGCTGGGAATACGTAAAAATTACTAACTCGCCAACCCCAGTTACCAAGAACCATACTACCGATCCACGAACCGACAATCCCCGCAACAATATTTCCAATGATGCCACCAGGTACATCTTTACCTAAAATTACGCCAGCTAACCAACCTAATACTCCGCCGATGATTAAATACCAAATGAAGCTAATCATTTTTTTCATCTCCTTAAACTAAGATATAATGGCGATTACTTAGTTATGCCCTGAATGGAGTATATTACGCGTTTTGCTTCTTAGTAATTATTACAAATTCTCAATAAGGTTTTTATCTTCATTCAGCGGATGCTAACGCTTCGATTTTGCACAGACAAAACTCATTTTCTGACGCTTCATTTTCGTGCAAAAAATATCTGTAAGTGTTTTTTCTGTAGCAAAGAAATTACAATTACGCCAAGGCAAATTGATTACTTAACAACTGTTGCACCTAATGTATGTTCAAAATGACGCAATGCCCATTCATGACCTGCAGCATCAAAACTTGCAACACCATCTGCATAAACAACCGTTGAAATGCCCAAATTATAAGCATCAACTGCTGTATGTAAAATACAAATATCAGTACAAACCCCAACTAAATGAATTTCTTTGATACCTCTTTCGTTTAATAAAATCGATAAATTGGTTCCGGCAAATGCGCTATAGCGAGTTTTATCGAGCCACAAGACTTCATCTTTGTGAAGGTTATAAATGTCACCAACTTGCCCGTATAAGTGGCGTCCTTTAGTGTTGCGAATATTATGAGGAGGAAATAGCTTGGATTCAGGATGGAATGGATCATCTTCCTCATGTAGATCATTCGCAAAAACAACAAATTCGTTATCAGCAATAAATTTTTGAATCAAGGATGAAATTTTTTTATCTAATACTTGACCGGGCTCTCCACATGTTAGTTTTCCATCAGAAGCGACAAAATCATACGTATAATCAATAACTAATAAAGCCTTTTTCAATTTTTCCACTCTCCCTATAGGTATAATTTCACTTTAATCATGCCATATATGGGCTTGTTTGTCAGAAAAATGATTACATTTTAATATTACGAATAGTTTGAAAATTGATTTTTCTGAGAGTATAATGTGAAAAAAAGGAGAGTGGTCTATATGAATATGACAGCTATGAAACGTTTAAATCGACAAGGACTTCTTATTGCAGGCTTACATCTGCTAGTAATGTTAAATTTTGCAGCGGAATTTTTATTCGCCTCGTAATCTCGTAAAAATAGAAAGGTGAGTTAAATGCTTGTCCAATATTAAAACAACCGTGAAGGCAATTTTGATAATATGTCCACGGTTGTTTTTTATTGTCCTGAGAGAATTTAAATAAAGGTACGGTTAAGGCTTAACTTGAACATGTAGCTTACAGACTTTTAGATAAGGACGACAAGCTAGAAAAAATAAACATCAACTTTATTACACACACTAGTTCATTAAATGGCGATAATTATGCTGTCGGTGTTGTCGTATCAACCGCCTGCAGTTAGAGGAACTGCAGTATACGGTTCGCCAACTGTTTTCGCTTTAATACATAAAAAATGGCTTTTAATCGACATGATTATAAGCCATTTTGTTTATTAAATTATTTAATCTATTTTTTTAAAAAAATTTTTAATGACGTTTAGTAGATTGAATACGTCTCTAGCATTTCATCTTTTTCGTCCTGTAATTTTTATTTATGTTTGGGATGACATTTTGTGAAAACGTATGTCATGTGTCTAAGTTGATTTTCGTTCCGACCGGACGCCCCCAGGGAAGCGCCCAGTCGGAACAAAAATCAACCCCACGCTATGGTGTTGAGCCTTAATTCTGTAAAAAACTATATGCTATTATCAATGAATTTGCATAGAGTACATTAGAGAGTACTTTATTAGAAGGGATTTTTCTGACGCATGTCAAAGCTATAGTACAAACAAAGGAGTGATAGGATGACAACTAGATTTGATCGAGCGTTTCGTGGATTAGAGCGGCCATTTGCTTGGTTGGACTTTGATGCACTGGATAACAACATTACAACTGTGCGCGACTCTTGTGGGGAGAAAAATATTCGCGTTGCGACGAAATCAGTTCGTTCTGTGGAGATATTACGCTATTTACAAAAAAATCTCCCAAATATGATGGGCTTTATGACGTTTACAGCTACAGAGACAATATTTCTACTGCAACAGCATTTTGATGATTTACTGCTAGGATACCCAGTGATGGAAAAAGCTGCTGTTCGTCAGTTACTGCACTTTGTAAAGGCAGGGAAAACTGTCACTTTTATGGTGGACAAGCAGGAACATGTCAAATTTTTAGCGGAGCTAGGGCAAGAGCTAGGTGTCCGTGTGCAGGTGTGTATTGATATAAATGTATCCAATGATTTTAAGCTACTTTATTTCGGTACAAAACGCTCTTCGCTTCATTCACTGGAGTCACTAACACCATTCCTCGAATATATTAAAAATCAAGCATTTATTGAGGTAGTTGGAGCAATGGGCTATGAGGCTCAAATTGCAGGAGTGGGCAATCGTCCTGCCAATGCTGTTAGAGGAAGAATGATAGAAGTCATGCAACTGCAAGCCAAAAAGCAAGTTACCCAGTTTCGTAGATTAGCAATTGCTCATATAAAAGCCTATTTTCCGAGATTACGCTTTGTAAATGGTGGTGGCTCAGGAAGTATGGCATACACGGCACAACAGAAGGAAGTAACAGAAATTACGGTTGGCTCTGCCTTTTATGCACCAGCTTTATTTGATCAATTTATGCATTTACAGCTTGAAAAGGCAGCTGGTTTTGCTCTAAGTGTGACAAGAAAGCCAGAAAAAAATATAGTTGTTTGTCATGGTGGAGGATATACAGCATCTGGGGCAATCGGTGCTGATCGATTACCGGTATTCTATGACCCTGCCTATTTTTCATATCTTAGCTTAGAAGGAGCAGGAGAAGTTCAAACACCTGTTAAGGTAAAGCGTAAAAAAGTTAACGTTGGGGACACACTGTATTTTCGACATGCGAAGGCTGGTGAGCTTTGTGAAAGATTTGAAGCACTACATGGAATTAGAGGGGACAAGTATGTAGGAACTTATACAACCTATAGGGGGGATGGACAATGTTTTCTATAGATAAGTGGAAAAATGGTGGGAAGTGGACGAACTGGGCTGGTAATGTCATCTCTTATCCATCCGAGATGTATTTACCTCGATCTATTGAAGAGGTTACAAATATTGTGAAACATGCACGTGAATCAGGAAAAACAATTCGTGTAACAGGTGCGGCTCACTCCTTTAGTGCTGTTGCAATGCCTGAGAATATAGCACTTTCTTTGCATAATCTGCGTGGACTTATAGCTGTAAATGAGGAGAAACAAGAAGCGACTCTTTGGGGTGGAACGTATTTATATGAAATAGGTCCATTACTTGCGAAGCATGGATTTGCCCTAATAAATATGGGCGATATTCAAGAACAAACGATTGCAGGAGCAGTGTCAACAGGTACCCATGGAACGGGTGTAACACTTGGGTCGTTATCCTCAACTGTAACAAAGTGGGCTTTTGTAGATGGTACAGGTACTTATAGGGAACATATGAGAGGCATGGATGATTTATCTGAAGCTTTACATGTTTCATTAGGTATGCTTGGTGTCCTTGTCAAAGTAACGATTAAGGTAATACCTCTTTATAGCTTACATTATGTAAGCATGAGAGATACTTTAGCAAATGGGCTGGCGCTATTTGCAGAAGATATTCGACAGCATCGACATGTTGAGTGGTTTTATTTCCCTGGTAGCGAAACGATTCAAGTGAAGCGTATGAACGCTATAGCGCCTGTTTATCAGAGTGAATGGAGTAAGAGAATTGAAACATTGAAACTTCAAATAGTAGAAAACGGTGCTTTTTTTGCTATGTCAGAGCTTTGTAAATGGAAACCATCGTTTAGTGGTGCTATGAGTAACTTAGCAGCAGCCAATGTTGTCGAAGGGGAGAAAACGGGGATTAGCTATGAAATTTATCCGTCTCCACGCAGTGTAAAGTTCCAAGAAAGTGAATATGCTATTCCATTAGCGCAATTTGAGGCATGTATGGAGGAGATCCACGCAACCTTTAAAAGTGGAATTTTTAATATACATTTTCCGTTAGAATGTCGGACGACGGCGGGAGAAGCAGGTTTTTTAAGTCCTACTCAAGGGCAGGAATCAGCGTTTATTGCCTTTCACATGTATAAAGGAATGCTGGAAGAGCCTTATTTTGAATGGGTCCATACGATGATGAAGAAATATAAGGGACGACCACATTGGGGCAAACAAAGTCATTTAACTTCTAAATATGTATATGAGCTATACCCAGATATCGAAAAATTTTTAGCAATTCGTAGTCAATATGATCCTGATCATGTGTTTTTGACAGGGTACTTAAGGAAATTACTTACATTGTAAGCGTTATCTCATTATATAGCTATCCGCTCGCCTTTGAAGGATTTGGAAAGATTATTGATAGATTATTAAAAAAATTAAAATTTGAACGAAATGTCAAAATATTTATCAAAACGAGATAAAAGTGATACTTAATCAGCATGAAAACGATTTCAAATTTGATGGATTATTTAAATTGTTTAAACAATTCAAAAAATACTGTTGACGAGACCTTTTTTTCGTACTATGATAACAACAATTTAACACGTTCGTTACAGCAGTTAGTTGCCTTCAAGGCAATTAACATATACGCAAAAACAAAATAGACAGAACATTTTGTATATAGCAACGAACATAGCAATATATGAGGGGCGTTTAAAATGAGAAGTGACATGATTAAAGTAGGCGTAGATCGTGCGCCACATCGAAGTCTTTTATATGCAACTGGCAAAGTAAAAGCAAAAGATTTAGGCAAGCCATTTATTGGGGTTTGTAATTCTTATATCGACATTATTCCAGGTCACGTTCATTTACGTACATTTGCTGATGTTGTCAAAGAAGCCATTATTGAAGCAGGTGGTATTCCATTCGAATTTAATACAATCGGTGTAGATGATGGTATTGCAATGGGGCATATTGGTATGCGTTATTCTTTACCAAGCCGCGAAATTATTGCAGACTCTGCAGAAACTGTTATTAATGCACACTGGTTCGATGGTGTATTCTACATTCCTAACTGTGACAAAATTACACCGGGAATGTTAATGGCAGCAGTTCGAACTAACGTACCATCAATTTTCGTATCTGGTGGTCCGATGGAGGCTGGTACTTCTGCTACTGGCAAGCAACTTTCATTAACTTCAGTATTTGAAGGTGTAGGGGCTCATAAATCTGGCAACATGTCAGCTGAAGAGCTGTTAGATATTGAAAACAATGCATGCCCAACATGTGGTTCATGTTCAGGAATGTTCACAGCAAACTCTATGAACTGCTTAATGGAAATGCTAGGAGTAGCCTTACCAGGTAATGGCACAATTGTAGCTACTTCTGAAGATCGACATAAGCTTATTAAAGAAGCTGCTAAACAATTAGTCCGTATGATTAAAGAAGACATCAAGCCACGTGACATTATTACTAAAGAAGCTATTGATGATGCGTTTGCACTTGATATGGCGATGGGTGGTTCGACAAACACAGTCCTCCATACATTAGCAATCGCCAATGAAGCTGAAATCGATTATAACATTGAAGATATTAATAAAGTTGCAGAGCGTGTTCCATATCTAGCAAAAATTATGCCTGCTTCAGATATTTCAATGGATGATATTAATAAAGCAGGTGGCGTTAGTGCCATCATTAATGAATTAACATCTATTCCAGGTGCTATTCACCCGGATCGTCCAACAGTTGCAGGAGTGACAATGGGTGAGCTTGTAAAGGATTATCATATTACAAATGATCAAGTTATTCGTACGAAAGACAATCCTTATAGCCCAGTTGGTGGTTTATCGGTGCTATTTGGTAATATCGCGCCAGATGGCTCTGTCATTAAAGTAGGAGCTGTAAACCCTTCTATTAAAGTATTCAGAGGCGAAGCAATTGTCTTTGATTCACAAGAAGCTGCACAAGAAAATATCGATAATGGGACAGTTCAAGAGGGCCATGTAGTCGTCATTCGCTACGAAGGACCTAAAGGTGGCCCAGGGATGCCTGAAATGCTCGCACCAACGTCTGCGATTCAAGGTCGCGGTCTTGGTACAAAGGTTGCGTTAATTACGGATGGTCGTTTCTCAGGTGCATCTCGCGGTATTTCAATCGGACATATTTCACCAGAGGCAGCAGAAGGCGGTCCAATCGCTTTAGTAGAAAATGGTGACATTATCACAATTGATCTACCAAATCGTACGATCAATTTAGAAGTTTCAGATGAGGTATTAGATGAACGTCGTGCAAAACTACCGGTATTTGAACCGAAAATCAAACGTGGATGGCTAGCAAGATATTCAAAATTAGTAACAAGCGCTTCTACAGGTGGCGTTATGAAAATTTAATAAGTTAAAGCGTTGATGAGGTTAAAGTTTCTAGAACCTTGTATCTACCAGAGAGCCGGTCGTGCTGGAAGCCGGCGATACAACTAGATCCGACATCCCCTCGGAGCGAGCTATTAAAAGCGTGTTCGCCATTAGATAGCTCCGGGCATAATCGAAAGTGCTCGTTATTAATGAATAAATGATTTATGACACCGTATTGGATGCGAATTTTTTCGCATTGGTTCATAGATGCTTACATTTATTCACGAGGTAGCAATTATTTGCTATAAAAAAGGGTGGTACCATGGAAAGTCTTTTTCATCCCTACGTAAGGTAGTTCTTTGCGTGTGGAGAAAAAGGCTTTTTATTATTTTAACGATGCTAGCAAGAGTCTCTTCACAAGGAGACATCTAGCTGTAATACTTCAATGATGCGCATCGCTAATGTGAAATTGAATGATAAGAAGGAGGCATATTTGATGAGTGCGAATGTTTCTATCAATGAAAAAGAAGAATTAGCAACAACAGTAAAAGCTGAACAAACCTATCAAGCGAAAGATGGTGCTGACGTTTTAGTGCAAGCATTGCATGATCAAGGTGTCGAGATTATTTTTGGTTACCCAGGTGGGGCGGTACTACCAATCTATGATGCAATGTATAAAAATCCGCTACGTCATATTTTAACAAGACATGAACAAGGTGCAATCCATGCAGCAGAAGGTTACGCACGTGTTTCTGGTAAACCAGGTGTTGTTATTGCAACAAGTGGTCCAGGAGCAACAAACCTTGTAACGGGTATTGCTGATGCGATGATTGATTCAATTCCATTAGTTGTTTTCACTGGTCAAGTTGCAACATCTGTGATTGGTACAGATGCTTTCCAAGAAGCGGACATCATGGGAATTACGACACCAATCACGAAGCATAATTATCAGGTGCAGGATGTAAATGATATTCCGCGGATTGTTAAAGAAGCTTTCCATATTGCGAGCACTGGTCGAAAGGGCCCTGTTGTAGTGGATTTCCCGAAAAACGTTTCTCAAATGTTATTTGATGTAGAGAATCCACCACAAGCTCCTGAAGAAATATATTTACCAGGTTATCAGCCAACATACAAACCGAACTATTTACAAATTCAAAAGGCCATTCAGGCGATTTCATTGGCCAAAAATCCACTAATTTTAGCTGGTGCTGGAGTACTCTTTGCAGATGCCAAAGAAGAATTAACAGCATTTGCTGAAAAATACCGTATCCCAGTAACAAATACGTTATTAGGGCTTGGTTCAATCCATGGAGAACATGAATTATTCCTCGGTATGGCAGGAATGCATGGAACTGTAACAGCGAATACAGCTATTACAAAATCCGATTTATTATTGAATATCGGTGCTCGTTTTGATGACCGTTTAACTGGTAATTTAGCAACATTTGCTCCAAATGCAACAATCGTACACATCGATATTGATCCAGCAGAAATTGGAAAAAATGTTCCGACAGATATTCCAATTGTTGCAGATGCCAAAGAAGCATTAAAAGCTTTATTGAAAAAAGGCTTTGAGGGTCCAGATACAACAGAATGGCTAGCATACTTAAATAATCATATAAATGAATATCCATTATGGTACAGCAAGGAGCATGGGGACAAAGAAATTTTACCGCAGGAAGCATTGGAGCTTGTGCATAAAATTACAGAAGGTGACGCAATTGTCACGACAGATGTTGGTCAGCATCAAATGTGGGCTGCGCAATATTATCGCTTAAACAATGATCATGGATGGGTAACGTCTGGTGGACTTGGTACGATGGGCTTCGGCTTCCCGGCTGCAATTGGCGCCCAGTTTGCGAAGCCAGACAAAAAAGTTGTTTCCATTGTAGGTGATGCAGGATTCCAAATGACTGCGCAAGAGCTTTCTATACTACAAGAATTCAACTTACCGGTAAAAATAGTGATTTTAAATAACAGCTGTCTAGGAATGGTACGCCAATGGCAAGAAACATTCTATGAGGAGCGTTATTCATCTTCATTAATGCCGATCCAACCAGATTTTGTTAAATTAGCTGATGCATATGATCTGAAGGGCTACCGAATTAACACAATCGATGAAGCGGAAAGTATTTTCCGTGAGGCACTACTTTCTGATGAGCCAGTGTTAATTGATTGTCGTGTTAAACAGCTTGAATGTGTGTACCCAATGGTAGCACCAGGCAAAGGCTTACATGAAATGATTGGGGTGAAAAAGAATTGAAACGAGTAATTACAATAACAGTGATTAACCAGAGCGGTGTCTTAAACCGTGTAACAGGTTTACTTATGAAGCGTCAATTCAATATTGAATCAATCACAGTTGGTCATACTGAACAGCCAAACTTTTCGAAAATGACTTTTGTTGTGAACGTTGAGGATGAGCGTAAAATTGAACAGCTAGTGAAGCAATTATCAAAGCAAATTGATGTGCTAAAGGTCAATGACATTACAGACAAATCAATCGTGCTACGCGAGTTAGCGCTTGTGAAGGTAATTTCACCACCAAATTTACGACTGGAAATGAATTCAATTGTCGAACCATTCCGTCCACAAATAATTGATACAGCGAAAAACGTTGTCACCTATCAAGTAGTAGGACATCCAGAAAAGATTGATGCCTTTATTGAACTAATTCGACCTTATGGTATTAAAGAATTAACGCGTACAGGGGCTACTGCATCTGTTCGTGATACACAAAAAATCTCAAATCCGCAGCTCTCTATTTTAAAATAGTTTGCATATAAAAAATTGAAAGCTTTGGATACATAGCCCTTAGTCGGTTTACGTGCATCCGAAGTGAAAAAAAACAAACCCAAATTTAGGAGGAAACAAACAATGGCTACAATGTACTATGATCAAAACATCAACGAGGAAGTATTAAAAGGGAAAAAAATCGCAATCATCGGTTATGGCTCACAAGGTCACGCACATGCATTAAACCTTAAAGAATCAGGATTCGATGTAGTAGTAGGAGTTCGTCCAGGCGGATCTTTCGATGCAGCAAAAGCGGATGGATTAGATGTAAAAACTGTTGCTGAAGCAGCACAAGAAGCAGATGTTATCCAAATTTTACTTCCAGATGAGCGCCAAAAAGCTGTATATGAGGCTGAAATCGCTCCACATCTTGAAGCAGGTAAAGCACTTATGTTTGCACACGGCTTTAACATTCATTTCGGACAAATTACACCCCCAGCAGATGTTGACGTATTCTTAGTTGCACCAAAAGGTCCAGGACACTTAGTTCGTCGTCAATTCCAAGAAGGTGCTGGTGTACCAGGCTTATTCGCAATTCATCAAGATGCAACTGGTCAAGCAAAAGATTTAGCTCTTGCATACGGTAAAGGAATCGGTGCAGCTCGAGGCGGTCTACTTGAAACAACATTCAAAGAAGAAACTGAGACTGATTTATTCGGTGAGCAAGCAGTACTTTGCGGTGGTGCTACACAATTAGTAAAAGCAGGTTTCGAAACATTAGTAGAAGCTGGTTACCAACCAGAATTAGCGTACTTTGAAACGCTTCACGAATTAAAATTAATTGTTGACCTAATGTTTGAAGGTGGTATGGCAACAATGCGTTACTCAGTATCAGATACAGCTGAGTGGGGTGACTATGTTGCAGGACCACGCATTATCGACGACTCTGTAAAAGCTCGTATGAAAGATGTATTAACGGATATCCAAGATGGTACATTCGCTCGTCGTTGGATTCAAGAAAATGAAAACGGTCGTCCAGACTATACAAAATTCAAAGAAGCTGGTGCAAATCACCAAATCGAAGAAGTTGGTGCTAAATTACGTGCTATGATGCCATTCATCAATGAAGGTAAAGAAAAAGTTGTGAGAGAAGTGGCTACAAGTGCGAAAAATTGATATTTTCGATACAACACTTCGCGACGGCGAACAATCTGCTGGTATTAATCTAAACACAGCAGAGAAAATTGAAATCGCTAAGCAACTAGAGCGCCTAGGGGTGACAATTATTGAAGCAGGTTTTCCTGCTTCGTCACCTGGTGACTTCGATGCGGTAAATCGCATTGCAGATACAGTGAAAAACTCCATCGTTACAGGTTTAGCTCGCTGTGTACAAAAGGATATTGACACAACGTGGGAAGCGCTTAAAGTGGCAGAGCAGCCGCATATTCATATTTTCTTAGCAACTTCTCCAATTCATATGGAATACAAACTAAAAAAATCACCCGATCAAGTGGTAGAACAAGCGGTTGAAGCTGTAAAATATGCGAAAAAATTCTTTCCACTTGTACAATGGTCTGCAGAAGATGCATTCCGCTCAGACCGTGAATTTTTAGTGCGTATTATGAATGAAGTTGTTGCGGCTGGTGCGACAACCATTAATGTACCTGACACAGTAGGGTATGCATCACCACAAGAATATGGGGCATTGTTTAAATTCCTACTTGAAAACGTAAAAGGTGCTGAAAAAGTAAAATTCTCTGCACATTGTCATGATGACTTAGGTATGGCAACTGCTAACACGATTGCAGCCATTGAAAATGGTGCCACACAAGTAGAGGGTACGATTAACGGTATCGGGGAGCGCGCTGGAAATGTTGCGCTTGAAGAAATCGCAGTAGCCCTTCATATTCGTAACGATATTTACCCTGTAGAAACAGGTATTAATTTGCAAGAAATTAAACGTACATCTCAATTAGTCAGTAAATTGACGAATGTGGTTATTCAACCGAATAAAGCTATTGTGGGTAAAAACGCATTTGCGCACGAATCAGGTATTCACCAAGATGGTGTGTTAAAAAATCCAGAAACGTATGAGATTATTTCACCTGCCCTTATTGGTGAAGGTGAGGTACCGCTCGTTCTTGGTAAACACTCAGGTCGGGCAGCATTCCGTGATCGAGCAGAAACACTGGGCTTCAACCTTTCGGATGAAAAACTAAACAAAGCATTTACTGAATTTAAAAAATTGGCTGACCGTAAAAAAGAAATTACAGAAGAAGATTTACTAACTCTTCTTACAGAACAACAAGTTCAAATAGAAGACGTTCCACTCTACGAACTAAAGACGGTACAGGTGCAATATGGTACAGAAAATATACCGACAGCAACAGCGATTGTTTTAACGCCAGAGGGCCTAGAGAAGACAGTTGTTGCAACAGGTTCAGGCTCGGTGGAAGCCATTTTCAATACGCTTGAGCAACTTGTACAAGGAGATATTCATGTGATTGATTACCGCGTTAAGTCTGTCGGTAAGGGACGCGATGCACTAGGTGAAGCCGTGATTAATATCCGATATGATGACGTATCGACAACTGGACGCAACTCATCACAGGATGTTTTAGAAGCATCGGCCAAAGCTTATTTAAATGCCATTAACCGTCATTTAATTCAAGTAAGCCTTCGTGCACAACCTGTGAGTTAATTAAGGCTCTATAGTAGTGTCACAGATTATAGTGGAATGAATTGTATGCATACTTCATATTCCAGACGCAATTATACTATGACATTTTTTAGATATTCCAATTACGCGACAACGTAATTGATGACTCTCACTTATTAATAGAGGTGAGAGTCTTTACTAAAATAGCGGATTCAACGCTATACAAAGAAAGGTGTTTTGACGATGGAGAAAAAAATTACAGTACTTCCTGGTGACGGAATAGGGCCAGAGGTTGTTGCTTCTGCTGTACGTGTATTACAGGTGATTGGTAAGCGATTCAACCATACTTTCCATTTAGGTTATGCAACAATCGGAGGCGCTGCCATCGACCAACACAATAACCCACTACCAGATGAAACAATTGAGATGTGTGAAAATAGTGACGCAGTTATACTAGGAGCCGTTGGTGGTCCAAAATGGGATAATAATCCACCTGAATTACGTCCAGAAAAAGGATTGCTACGCATTCGCAAACATTTTGACTTATTCGCAAATCTACGTCCGGTAAAGGCATTCCCGAGTTTACTAGATGCTTCACCATTAAAGCGTGAAGTAGCCGAAAACGTCGATTTAATGATTGTACGTGAATTAACAGGCGGCGTATACTTCGGGGAACCACGTATGCGTACTGAGAATGGCGCGATTGATACAACTGTTTACTCAACTGCGGAAGTTGAACGTATTGTTGAAAATGCCTTTGAATTAGCACGTTTACGTGGAGGCAAATTATGCTCTGTTGATAAAGCAAATGTACTTGAAACAAGTCGTTTATGGCGCGAAGTTGTAGAAGCGAAGAAAAAAGAGTATCCAGATGTGCAAGTGGAGCACAATTTAGTAGACTCAGTTGCGATGAAATTAATTACAAATCCTAGTCATTATGATGTGGTAGTTACTGAAAATATGTTTGGGGATATTTTAAGTGATGAAGCATCTGTTATTACAGGCTCTTTAGGCGTACTTCCATCTGCATCTATTCGCGGAGATAATTTCGGTCTATATGAACCAGTACATGGCTCAGCTCCAGAAATTGCAGGCCAAGGTGTTGCAAATCCAGCCGCAACAATTCTTTCAGTGGCCATGATGCTACAATATTCATTTGGCTTAAAAGAAGAGGCTGCAGAAATCGAACGTGCTGTAAGTGCAGTATTTGATGATGGCTATTTCACAGCAGATCTTTCACGTGATGGCGGTCGTATACTTTCGACGAATGAATGGACAGATAAAGTAATTAACGAGATTGATACAAGCTTTGTTTCAGAAAGCATTATGACAACATACATTTAAGAAATAGGTGAAGACAATGGGCAAAAATATAATTGAAAAGATTTGGGGTAAACATATTGTTTATCAGGAAGAGGGCAAACCGGACCTGTTATATATTGATCTCCATTTAATTCATGAAGTAACTTCTCCACAAGCCTTCGAAGGTCTACGAATGAATGGACGTAAAGTGCGTCGTCCAGATTTAAGCTTTGCGACAATGGATCATAACGTGCCTACAAAAAATCTACCAACGATTCATGATCCAATTGCACGTAACCAAATCGAAACGTTGGCTAAAAATGCTGAAGAATTTGGCGTTGAGCTTGCAGGAATGGGGCATCCTGACCAAGGGATTGTTCACGTAATTGGACCAGAGCTAGGTTTAACTCAACCTGGTAAAACGATTGTCTGTGGTGACTCCCATACGTCTACACATGGTGCGTTTGGAGCGATTGCCTTCGGTATTGGTACATCTGAGGTAGAACATGTATTGTCAACTCAGACTTTATGGCAAAATAAGCCAAAAACAATGGAAATTCGTGTAGAGGGTGAGCTACCTGTAGGTGTAGCTGCAAAAGATATTATTCTAGCGATTATTTCTAAATTCGGTATTGGTGTCGGCACAGGACATATTGTGGAATTCACTGGAGAAGCTATCCACAAACTTTCTATGGAAGAACGGATGACAATTTGTAACATGTCTATCGAAGCAGGTGCAAAGGCAGGACTTATTTCTCCTGACCAAACGACTGTTGACTATATCCGTGGACGCAAACATGCACCACAAGGAAAAAAGTTTGAGGAAGCAGCAGATTATTGGTTAAGCTTGGCATCCGATGAAGATGCAACATATGATACAGTTCGAATCATTCAAGCAGAAGAAATTGAACCAATCATCACTTGGGGAACAAATCCGTCAATGGGTTCAGGTGTCTCAAGTAATGTTCCAACACAGGCAGATTATGAGGATGAGTCAGATAAAACTGCTCTTCGTACAGCACTTGCCTACATGGGCTTAGAGGAAGGTCAACCATTAACTTCAATCGATATCCAACACGTATTTATCGGTTCCTGCACAAATTCACGCATCAGTGATTTACGTGCAGCTGCAAATGTCATTGAAGGGCGTAAGGTACATGAAAATGTAATAGCTATCGTTGTGCCAGGCTCCTATTCGACGAAAAAACAAGCAGAAGCAGAAGGATTAGATAAAATCTTTACAGATGCTGGCTTTGAATGGCGTGAGACAGGTTGCTCAATGTGTCTAGCAATGAATGATGATGTAGTACCAACGGGCGAACGCTGTGCATCAACATCAAACCGTAACTTTGAAGGACGTCAAGGAGCTGGTTCTCGTACACACTTAGTATCACCGCCAATGGCAGCAGCAGCAGCAATTGCTGGTCACTTTGTGGATGTTCGTGAATTCGTAAAGGAAACTGTGTAATTTCCACTTACACGGAAGGGATGATTGAAAATGGAACCAATTAATATTGTAAATAGTGTCATAACACCACTTGATCGTAAAAATGTTGATACAGACCAAATTATTTCTAAAGAGTTTTTAAAGCGTATTGAGCGTACAGGTTTTGGTCAGTATTTATTTTACCATTGGCGCTTCGATGCAGAGGGCAATGAAATAAAGGACTTTGTATTAAATAAACCTGAATTTAAAGACTCCAAAATTTTAGTAGCACAAGATAACTTCGGCTGTGGTTCTTCTCGTGAACATGCACCATGGGCAATCTTAGATTACGGCTTCAATGTAGTGATTGCACCATCGTTTGCAGATATTTTCCATAATAACTGCTTCAAAAATGGGATTTTACCTATCAAGCTAACTGAAGCAGAATGTGATGAAATTTTAGAAAAGGGCTTAGAAAAACCATACGCGATGGAAGTTAATCTTGAAGCACAAACAGTAACGGGTGAAGATGATGCAGTATATAATTTTAGCATCGATCCTTACTATAAAGAAACATTACTAAATGGTTTGGATGA
This sequence comes from Lysinibacillus sp. FJAT-14222, assembly GCF_001278875.1. NCBI lineage: Bacteria > Bacillati > Bacillota > Bacilli > Caryophanales > Bacillaceae > Lysinibacillus > Lysinibacillus sp. FJAT-14222. The sequence continues at coordinate 32,736 of NZ_LIYL01000044.1, forward strand.
AATTGCTCTAACAATTAAATACGAAGAACAAATCGCTGCTTACGAAGAAAAACGTATTGCATTTTAATAGATCAAGCGACTTCTTTAGACTGAAGACAAAATTTGTTGTCTTCAGTTTTTTTATTTTCATTCAGCAAATGTCTTATGTAGCGAAAGCAAAGCGTCAGCTACAAATGTCTTATGTAGCGAAAGCAAAAAACAACGGTTGGCCCAAAGCCTCCGACTCTCCAGCGCTTGTCGGATGTTCTTTCATAAAAAACGAATCACACTGAAACTGAAGGGAGCAATGCTCAGGTAGAAATGTAAAATGCACAAGTGGAAGAGAAGAATTCCTGGATTGGTAAATTCCTAAGTCCTTACCAGTTTCACATGGTACCGATAATAATAAGGTTTTCTTGTGTATGTGATTTTAAATTTTAGTTATTCAATTGTGTATTTTTTGTAAAAATACACAATAAATTGATGCAAAATTTTGATAATATATTATTAGAGGTGGGGATAATGAATGAAATCTTTTCTAGAAATCTTGGTCAGTTAATTAAACATCACCGAAAAAAACAGAAGATTAAACAAGATGATCTGGCCATTGGAATTTGTACATCTTCGTATTTGAGCCGAATTGAAAACGGTCTTGTGATTGCCGATAAAGCAATTTATCAATTGTTGCTACAACGATTAAAGATAGATTTACAGCAACATATAGAGGGCCAAGAACAATTAAATGAACAATTGGAGATGATTTGGGAGAAAATTATTAGTCATCGTTCATTAACTTCAAAGGAATGTCAAAAAATTATTGAATATCCTAAAACGGATTATATAGATGAAATACAACTTAAATATGAAATTGTTCATTGTCGTTACTTACTTTTTGAAAACAAAATAATGGAAGCCGAAAAGCTTTTAAAAAAAATTAAACCATTTATTCAATGGGAATCCAATCGTATCGCGCAAATGTACATTTTGACCATCATTAATTATTATTTACTAACGGAACAATATGTAGAACTAATTGACATGAATCATCAGTTTGACATGGAGCATTATTATAAGAATGGAAAAAATTTCGAGTATGCTTATTGTCTATATAATTTAGCGTTTGCTTATAACCGAGTATATCAAAATCAGGAGGCGTTAAATTATGTTGAAGCAGCGAGTAGTGTATTTACTCATCATTACGCACCGTTATTTCAATTGAATTTGTATTTAATGAAAGCGGTTATTTTCAATTCGTTATTTCAATTTGAAAAATCGATTAAAGAATATGAAGCGAGCTTGGACTTAGTTGAACATGTGGTGGATTTACAAACACCTACTCAAATGAGTTCTATTTATAATAATTTAGGGCATTGCTATGAATGTCAGGAATTATATGAACAAGCCATTGAGAATTATGAAAGAGCATTAACCTTTGAATGTCAATCACTCACAGTTATTAATTATATTCGAACTTTATATCGTTATAGAAACTTTGAAAAGATGGAACAAATGATTGAAAGCTATAAAAATTTATCGTTTCAAAAGAAGCACGAAGAATATCAATTTGAAATACTTTGTTTTATCTCCAATGAGAAGATTGAATTGTCGTCATTAAAAGTGTTAGAAGAAAGAACATTATGTTATTTTGAACAACAAAAATATTACTCTTTAACTTTATTTTATGCACCATTATTTGCTGAGCTTTATAAAGCTCTTCTTGTGTATAAACAAGCAAGCAATTGTTATGAAAAAGCATTTGTGGCAAGTGAAAAGGTTCGAACAATAATGAGTTGAAGGGGGAAGCTATAATGAAAATCATTCGAAAATACAGTTTGTTAATTGGGGGTTTAGGCTTTTCCAATTTAGGAAACTGGATTTACCTTGTAGCGCTTAATTTATTTGTATGGCATTTAACACAGTCGCCTGCAGCAATGGCTGGGATCTTTATTGTCGGGCCTATAGCAAGAGTTTTAACAAACTTGGTAGCAGGCTCCTTCATTGATCGTATGAATAAACGCAAGTTGATGATTACATCTGATATTATACGAGGTATTATCGTTTTTTGTATGCCGTTTATGGAATCTATTTGGCTAATCTATGCTCTATTATTTTTAGCGAATATAGCGAGTAGCTTCTTCGGACCTAGTAGTACATATTATATTACAAAATTTGTTCCCTCAGAAGATAGACAACGATTCAACGCAATACTTGGTACATTCAATTCAGGTTCGTTTTTAGTAGGTCCAGCACTAGCAGGTCTACTCATCATGCTATTTAATACTACAGTGACGATTTGGTTCAATAGCTTTACATTTTTTGTTTGTGCAATAATCATTTACTTATTACCTGATGTAGATGATGTGAGGGAAAGTTCGCGACAACGTTTAACTTGGCAAACGTTAAAAAGTGATTATCTAACTGTAGTAGCTTTCATCCGACAAAATCCATTATTTATAACGATTTATCTATTGTTCCAATGTGCGTTAATGATTGCATTTGCGCTTGATTCTCAAGAAGCAACATTTATAAAACAAGATTTAGCTTTATCCGATAGCTTATATGGAGCATTTATGAGTACTGCAGGAGCAGGAGCAATTTTAGGTGGAATGGTTGCCGCAAGCTTCGCCAAAAAATGGTCCACTCGATCTTATATGGCTTTTGGATTGTTCTTAACAATGCTGTTTTATACTGCCTTTTATGCTTCGACATCAAGTATATGGGCATTTGTAAGTTTTGTTTTTCTAGGCTTTTTTATGGCATTTAGTAATACTGGTTATGAAACATTTTATCAGCAAAGTGTACCGCCCGAAATGATGGGGAGATTCGGCGGTATTTCAAATATTTTTCAAAATATTATGCAAATTACTTTTACTTTATTTTTAGGTCTGTTTGCAGAATTGTTTACGCTTCAAATGACTGCAATTATTTTCGGTATTATAAGTATTTTATTTGCAGTAGCATTATATTTTGTACTATATTCCAAAAAAATTCACAAAGAGTTAAAGGAGGAAGCTTTATGATTAGCTATTCGGCTCGTTGTATTTTTTGTAAGAAAACATTTGAAGTTGTAGAAGGAACAAGAAAATATAAACTGTATAAACAAAATATGAAAGGGAAATTTTCCTGTGAAGATTGTGATAGTAAAATTAAATTAGAGGCAAGGAAAGGTTTATTAGGAAAACTATAAAGGGGCTACACTCTGATTGTAGCCATATGAGCTACGCATCATGCAACAAGTTTGATAGTGTAGTTCCTTGACTTCATGCATAATAATCAAATGTAAATGATTCTGTCTTTCCACAGTTTTCTCGGTTAGAATGGAAAAATAAGAAGGAAAGTAGGTAAAAAGATGATTACAGTTATAGGTAGCATAAATATGGATTTAGCTGTACAAATGGGAGTTTTTCCAAAGCAGGGAGAAACTATCCTTGGTAAAGAATTTCAAACAATTCCAGGAGGAAAAGGAGCCAATCAGGCAGTTGCTGCTGCACGTCTTGGAAGTGAAGTCGCAATGATTGGCTGTGTGGGCTCAGATAGTTTTGGTGAAACATTGCGTACTGTTTTACAGCAAGAGCATATTCAAACCGGAGCGATTACGAGCACATCGGTACCTACTGGAATTGCTAATATTCTAATCTACAATAACGATAACCGTATCATAGTAGTACCAGGGGCTAATTATGAATTAAAGCCTGCACATATAGAGGCCGCGAAGGAAATCATTCAGAAAAGTCAGATGGTAATTATGCAGCTAGAAATCCCAACTGAAACGACTGCTTATGCAATAAAACTATGTAAAGAGGCGAATGTACCTGTGTTATTAAATCCAGCACCAGCGACTAATTTTGATGTGCAATGGATGGAGGATATCACATATATCACGCCAAATGAAACAGAGTGTGCAGAAATTTTTGGAGATGATTTTGATCAAGTATTAGAAAAATATCCTAATAAGATGATTATTACGCTAGGTAGTGATGGAGCACGTTACTTTGATGGTGAATATCCTATTCATGTTCCAGGCTATATGACGAAAGTAGTAGATACAACAGGTGCAGGCGATACGTTTAACGGTGCACTCGCTTTTGCATTAATAGAAGGGCAATCTTTGGATCAGGCAGTGTATTTTGCAAATATTGCAGCTTCTTTATCAGTGGAGAAATTCAGTGCACAAGGTGGAATGCCAACACTTGGATCGGTTTACGGACGCATGGCTGGGGTTGGAGAATAAAAATTAATAAGAAAGAGCAAGATAATTTTCTATCAATTGTTAATAAATTTTAATAGAGAATATTTCTTTTAGTCTGAGTGGGGAATAATATCTGAGATGGAAGGTATTTTAGAATAAGAATGATTGCCTATTTGTGACAACTGAAAGTAAGTATTTTATCCTTATTTGTCGTTATTTTTTAGTACTATGTATTAATAAGGGAATATTTTCATTTATAATAACTTTAGATACATACGAAAAGAGGTTTTGGGGATGACAAATATTGATAATGTGCCAATCGAATATACAGCCTCAGCGAATAATATTTTGCCACAGCTTGTTGATTATTTACGACAATTGCATGGCATTATTGGACAAAATACATATGTAAAAGATACAGCTAAACACTTAAATCGTATCATTCAAGATGCTAACAACGAAACGATGATTCTTATTGTTGGGAAAGAACGTGTTGGAAAAACAACCCTTGTTAATGGACTTTTAGGTCGTCAAGTTTTGCCTATTAGTGATCAGCATCCGACAGGGGTAAATACATTCTTGCGATATGGTGATCATGAAGAAATAAAGGCGTATTTTTTAGATGGCGTTGTAGCGATATTCGATATGACTAAGCTAGAATTATTAACAACGGGCGATACTTTTGCATCTCAAATACTACGCGAACATTTAGATTACTTGGAAGTATATTTGAAAAATGATTTATTAAAGTCAGTTACAATCATTGATTCAGTTTCATTGGAAGCTGGGGGAGGAGAAATGGCCTACTTCCCAGAATCATTGATGAACCGTGTTGACGAAATCTTTTGGGTATTACGCTCAGGTTCAATGGCTATTCATCCAGAAATATTATTGATGGAAACGTTAAAAAACAAAGGTGTAGAACCTCTTTGTGTCATCAATGCCATTGATTCAAATGAAAATACAGAGACGTATATCAATACTGAGAGGGAACGAATTGGACATTTAATAAGTGATTTTGTCGCTATCTCTGCAACAGAAGCACTTGAAGCTAAGCAGACTAACAATGATGAGCTTTGGCAAAAAAGTCAGTATGAGCATTTAATTACAGAAATTCATCGAGTTGCTGAAAATAGTGATAAGAAAACGTACGCCATTTTAATTCGCTTCTTGCAATGGCTAGAACGATTCCGCTTCGAATTAACGATTATTCCACAACGTGACCCATTCCAATCTGCTGTTGAGAACATTGAAAAATATGCTGTCGACACGCAATATGAGTTTTCACGCTATCAACGGGATTTAGCAATTGTAACTGAATATGAGCAAGAGTATGAACAGGTGGCTAATGTATTTAAAAAAGTTCAAACGCTGTATCAACTATTGCAAACAATAGAGCAAAATGATTATTTACAAGATGAAATCGTAGAAAGTTTTACTGAAAAGGCGATCAGCTATCAGCAAATGTTACGTGAATATCGAAATATGCATAGTGAATATATACGTGAATATGAACGATTGGACGCACAACATAAAAAAATTCATGGTAAAGGGCTAATGAAAGCAATTTTTGGTCACCATACACAAAATGAATTTTTCAAGGAACGTGTCAATAAGTTAAATGAGCAGCAAATACTATGTATTGCACAATTTGAGAAAGTGCAAGAAGCGGAAGTAGAAATGCTACAGTATATTCATTCGATTCAAAGCCATCTCACAGAGTTAGCGAAAATACGCTTAACTCGCATTGAAGAGAAGGTTCGAGAGCTCAATGATCAGCGTGAAAAAGAAAAGCGCCAATTAAAATTATATGCAGCAAAATTAAATGAGTTTTCATGTTTAATCGAAGCACAAGGATACATAAAAGAAAGTATCCAACCGTTTTTATTGGATGACAAAATGCCTCTTAAAGAGAAAGATATAGAAATGCTTAAAGAAACGATCGACAGCATATTGAACATCGATTTATCGAACAATGGTTTACTTGCTCGTAGCCAAATGAATAATAAAATGGACAACAAAGCCATTCCTTTTGAGGTTGAAGAAAAATATCTGTTACATCCTTTAGCATTAACAGAAACAGATGTAAAATCAAATGATATACCAGAAATCCCTAAAAAATTAGATATACAATACAATAAAGAATAATAATAAAAAAACAATGTCCTAAAAGTGTAATTTTCCTTTTAGGACATTTATTTTGGCATGAATCCTTCTGCAATTATAATAATTATTGAACGAAATGATCCTCCTTGCTGTCTAATAGATAGATGAGTAAGGAAAGAGGTGAGCTTTTTGAATGAAGTAACGCTAGTAAAACGTGCGATGGCTGGTGATGAAACAGCATTTTTACAAGTGCTACAAATATACGAAAATACTATGTATCGGACGGCTTATGCGTATTTAAAAAATGAACATGATGCCATTGAAGCGGTGCAAGAAGCAACATACCGCTGCTTAAAAAAGATACATACCGTAAAAGAACCCGCTTATTTTGGTACGTGGCTTGTCCGAATTTTACTCAATATTTGTCATGACATGCGGGAAAAAAGCATGCGTCTGGATTTACAGGAAGACATAGAAATCGGTGATACTGCATTGAATCACGAGCGTTTTGAATTGACAGATATCATTACAAGGCTTCCAAGGGAGCAGCAAGAGCTTATTTTTCTAAAATATTTTCAAGACTATAAAAATCAAGATATTGCTGCACTGCAAAATATTCCAGAAGGAACAGTGAAGTCGAGATTACATGCGGCCTTGAAAAAGCTAAAACTATATTTTATGAAGGGGGAGATATAGATGAAACAGGTAGAAAAGCATGACTATGATACATTTGTCAAAGAGCTGGAGCAAATTGACATTCCGCATGAGCAATTAGAGGAGTCGCGCATAAAAAGTGTCATGCACTTCCGAAAAGAAAAGCGAAATCGACAACGTACATGGAAAGGTATTGCTGTTACTTGTGCATTACTGTTGATATTTGTAATGTCGATTCGTATATCTCCAGCTTTAGCTAGTGCCATCGCAAAAATCCCAGGTTTTGCTCCTCTTGTTCAGATGATCACGGACGATAAAGGTGTCAAAGATATACTCCATAATAACTATTACGAGGAACTAGGATTGTCCCAAACGAAAAATGGATTATCATTTACACTTCAAGGAGTTATTGCAGATGAAACAGGTATGATTTTACCTTATACATTTTCTGCACCGTTTGATGTTCGGGATTTAGAAATCAAGGAAATAGAGCTCCGTCTAAATGGAGAAGTATTACCTGCTGGAATAAGTTACAGCTGGTATCGTGCGAAGGAAACATCTTTGATTGAAGAAAATCTTGAGGCTATATTTAAGGATCCTATAAATTACGACAATGCCGAATTTGAGTTATATCTGCAATTTGCTGATGAAAAACAAACAGAATTTACGATGCCATTTTCACTTAAAAAGTCGATTGCGAAAACGAAAACCTATCAATTGAATGAAAAACTAAGCTTTGAAGGTCAGCATATTACCGTCAAGTCCGTCTCCATTTCTCCACTTCGTACAGGAATTACAATCGCTCTTGATCCACATAATGATATGCGCATTTTAGGATTTGATGATATTCGTCTATTGGATGAAAAGGGGGAAGAGTGGACGACAATCAGTAATGGTTTGGTATCTACAGGGACGTTAATGGATGGAGAAGAAACACTCTTTATGCAAAGTAACTATTTTAGGGAACCCAAAAAGTTGACCTTATCCATTGGTAAAGTAAAAGCATTGCCAAAAGGTCAGGATTTTATAGATGTAGATTTTAAGCAAATGAAAGTACTATCCAAACCACCTCTCCCAGGCTTAGAGGTTCAAGTTAACAAGCAAATGGTAACAATAAATGTTCCAACTTCTTATAAAAATAAAAATATCAGTTTACTTGGTACAGCAATAGATGCAAATGGCGAAACTGTTTACAGTAATTCAGGAAGTCACTATAGACCCGATGAATATGTGATTGAACAAACAGAAACATATGACCTAATTGGAGTTGTCAATCCAGTTCGCATCTATTTCTCACATTATGAAAATCTTTTAGAGGGAACTCAAACAGTTGAAATTCCTTTGAAATAGAAAAAAAAGAATCTGCTTATTACAGATTCTTTTTTATTGAAATCAAATTTTATGCTTCGGCATCAGGTGTAAATGTACGACCCGCTAATTCAGCGTCAAGCATAAAGATTGCGTTGGAGTCATTTTCGATGCGTTCAATTTTACGGATTAATGTATCGAACGTTGATTCTTCTTCCACTTGCTCATCAATGAACCATTTTAAGAAAGCCATTGTCGCGTGCTCGCGTTCATCTAAAGCGATGTCCGATAAATTATAAATACGGCGAGTCACTTCTTTCTCGTGTGAAAGGGCTGTTTTGAAGGCATGTAAAATAGACTCGAAATGATTATCTGGGCTATCAAAGCCATGGATTGTTGCGCGGTAGCCCATATCACTTAGGAAATTATAAAATTTCATCGCATGGAAGCGCTCTTCTTCAGCCTGTACTAAGAAGAAGTTGGCAAAGCCATCATAATCTTGATCTGTGCAATATGCTGCCATTGCCATATAGGCATGTGCTGAGTAAAATTCAAAATTCATTTGGTCATTTAGTGCTGTGTGTAGTTTTTCAGATAACATAAAAGTTTTCCTCCCTTTGTAGTAAATACCTGCTGCTTCTCTTATAGTATACAATAAGTGATATTGGTTCTCAATTACGTTTTTTAATCAAATGCATTTTTTAAACGCCAAATTACTTCTAAAAGATTCGTAAATAAATTAATAAAATCTAAGTAAAGATTTAATGCCATTCCAACGACCTCAGCATCTGAAACATGATTATGTCTAATTTGATTAAAGTCATACACAGTATATAGGCTAAATAATAGCACGGTAATTCCTGCTATAATCAGACCTACCATATTGCTAACAGGGAAAAACATAAATATTAGCGAAAATACAATTACGACGATTAATACAGTGAATAAATAGCTTCCCCAATTGGAAATGTCTTTATTCATCATCATACCAATCAGTGCTAGTACAATGAAAATGGCTACGGTCGCTACGAAAACAAGTAAAACAAGCTGTTGCCCTAGCTCCGTAATGTAAAATTGTGTTGTCCAAAATAGTAAAATTCCCATTAAAAAGGGGATTGTATACATAATGGAATTAGCAAGTTTCACCCTTCGCACAAAGCAGGCAATGATAAGAAGTACAATAGTAATAATGGATAGCGGCATGACAATTGCAGGAGGTAATAATGTTGCTATGTACATTCCGATAACTGTCAATACCCACATAAAAGCAAAGTGTTTCAAAATTTTATTTAAGTTTTGATTGCGGTTAGCATACGCCATGTTAAAGAATCCCTTTCTTTTGTAAAATATACTTACTATACGAATTAATTTCTAAAAAGATTCAACTATTGAAAAATTTGGTTCATCACCATAATCCACAAATTTAGTTTGAAATCAAGTAAGGCGAGGTACTGTGAATCTTCCCAAAGCATTCTGGGGAATACACTTTCCTTTCCGCCGATAGACTGCCAAGCCTCCTTATTTTGGTGACATAAACATTGTGTGATCTTTTGGTAGGGCTATCGGGCATTCTTGTACGAACAAATATTATAGAACTAAAAAATTCGCCAGGATGTATGACCAGGCGAATTTTTTTACGTATCATTTTGCATTTTTCCGTTGGTTTTTCACACCAACTAAATAACCACCAAGGGCGATGCCGATTAAGACAATCCAGAAGATAGCCTTCCATATTGTTGAGTGTGGAAACTCATGTGGAATTATACCTAGTTTTTCATGAGCTAGTGTTAGAACAGCCAGCTTTACACCAACCCAGCCAACGATTAGGAAGGCAGCTGTTTCAAGTGATGGGAATTTATCGAGAACTTTCACGAACCAACGAGCCGCAAAACGCATCATAATAACACCGATAATCCCGCCTAGGAACATCACTGAGAATTGACCAACATTAATGCCGCCAACATCAAAATTTCCGATATGAGGTAGCGTAACGGCAATGGCGACAGCTGCTAAAATTGAATCTACCGCAAAGGCAATGTCTGCAAGCTCTACTTTCATTACTGTCATCCAGAAGCCTGATTGCTTGTTAGACTCTTGAATTGCCTCGGGATTTTGGGCGGCTTTTCGCGAATCATAAATATGCTTAACTGACATGAATAATAAATAGGCAGCACCTAGAGCTTGGATTTGCCAAAAATTAACAAGTGTTGTAATAAGAAATAGTGCAGCAAAGCGGAAAATGAATGCTCCCACTAATCCATATAATAGTGCTTTTTGCTGTTGTGCCTTTGGTAAATGTTTAACCATAACGGCCATAACGACGGCGTTATCGGCAGCTAATAATCCTTCTAGTACAATTAATACGACGAGTACCCATGCGTATTCTAGTAAAATTGCCTCCAAATTTATTTCCTCCTTTATAATTGGAACAGAAATGAATGTACTGCTTTTAACTTATTCTTTCCTTTTTTAGGCAAAATAAAAAGACCCCTGCCTAAAAAATAGGCAAAGGTCTTGCTAAGCAATTAACTGTAGTACCACAGAAAAATATCTTATAATTAAAGATATGCCTTCACACCCGATGGCAAATGACCATGTAATGACGAATGTGAAATCAGATGTTTCATTTACATCTGCTAGCTACTCCCCTTTGACATAATTGTCAAAAGCTATTCAATTCTTTATACATGGATTATAGCATGCTTATAGTCAATTGCAAATAAAAATGTGAAGCTATGGTGAAAAAATCCTTTTCCGAACAGTTCAAACAAATGGTACTATTGGAGATAAGTGAAAAATTTCAGCAACTTAGAGAGGAGATATTCATGTATAGAAAGTTTTTTTCATATTACAAGCCACATAAACGATTATTTGTGATCGATTTTTCGAGTGCAATCATTGTGGCAATTTTAGAGCTTGCATTCCCTCTAGCTGTTCAGTGGTTTATCGACGGGCTACTACCTACAGGTGACTGGGGCATGATCGTCAAAGTGAGTGTGTTATTATTACTTGTTTATGTACTTAGCACAGTCCTTACCTTTATCGTCAACTACTTAGGGCATAAACTAGGTATTAATATCGAGACAGATATGCGACAAGAGTTATTTACACATGTCCAGCGTCAATCATTCCGGTTTTTTGATAATACGAAAACAGGTCATATCATGAGCCGTATTACGAATGATTTATTTGATATCGGCGAGTTTGCACATCATGGGCCAGAGGATTTATTTATCGCCGTAATGACGTTTATTGGGGCCTTTGCTATTATGTTTAATGTTAATCCAACATTAGCGTTAATCGCCGCGATTATGGTGCCGTTTTTAACATGGCTTGTTACATTTAGTAATATTAAAATGAACAACGCATGGAAAACAATGTATGGAAAAATTGCTGATGTGAATGGCCGTGTAGAGGATAGTGTATCTGGCGTACGCGTTGTCAAATCCTTTACAAATGAAGCTTTTGAAATTGAACGCTTTAAGGAGCAAAACGGCTTTTTCCGCTCTGCTAAATTGTATGCTTATAAAATTATGTCAGGAACGCACTCGAGTATTTATATGATGACACGTTTATTAACGTTAGTCGTACTTGTTGTAGGTGCATGGCTAAGCTTTAATGGCAAACTATCTTATGGTGAGCTAGTAAGCTTTGTTTTATATACAAATGTTCTCATTAAACCAATCGATAAAATAAGTGCACTGCTAGAGCTTTATCCAAAGGGAATGGCAGGCTTTAAACGCTTCCGTGAGTTAATAGAGCAAGACCCAGAAATTCAAGATCGTGAGGGAGCAAAGTCAGTTACACATCTTTACGGAGATATTTCATTTAATGATGTTCAATTTAATTATGACACTTCAAAAGCTGTGTTAACGGATATTTCCTTTGACATTCAGGCTGGACAAACGATTGCATTTGTAGGTCCATCTGGTGCAGGTAAAACAACGATTTGTTCTTTAATTCCGAGATTTTATGATGTAAGTAGTGGAGCCATTACGATAGATGGCATTGATGTGCGAAATATGACTCAGTCTTCACTACGTTCGCAAATTGGTATCGTACAGCAGGATGTTTTCTTATTTACAGGTACTATTCGAGAAAATATTGCCTATGGAAAATTAGGTGCTAGTGAGGAAGAAATTCGTGAGGCGGCAAAAAAAGCACACTTAGAGGCATTCATAGCAGAGCTTCCAGATGGCTATGAGACACAAATAGGGGAGCGTGGCTTAAAGCTTTCGGGTGGACAAAAGCAACGAATTGCCATTGCACGAATGTTCCTAAAAAACCCACCGATTTTAATATTAGACGAAGCAACCTCTGCTTTGGATACAGAAACAGAGATGATTATCCAACAGTCATTAACAGAGCTTGCGGAGAATCGAACAACCCTTGTTATTGCTCACCGACTTGCAACCATCCGCAATGCTGATCGAGTCTTAGTAGTCACACCAAATGGTATTGAAGAAGATGGAACTTATGATGAGCTTGTTGCACAAAATGGAATTTTCGCTAAACTCCATCATATTCAATTTCGTAAGGGACAAGAAGAGCCATCCAGGCAGGAGTATGTTGAAGTAAACTAAAGACGAACGGATTGAAAAATCCCCTCAAAATAGTAATGTAATTTGAGGGGATTTTCTTAGATTATTCTTTAATTGTCTCTACAAATGTTTTTCGGCCAGGATTTACATTGTTAACGTCTATTTCTAATTTACTAATGGAATTAGGTGTTAATGGGATTTTCCCATCCTTCTCTAATTTTCTCCATACTTTCACATTTTTTCGATATAGATGTTCAGAAAGGCGATATATATCCATATCTTTCGCTAATGCTTCTTCATACGTTGTTCTAATTTCTTTTTTCACTTCTTTTATTATTTTTTTTCTTATTTCCTCTGCTGAAACGTTAGTTTTGAAACCATTTAGGGTTGCATCTAATTTTACATCTACCTCAAATGTTACTTGATCATTTTTAACAAGTGGTTTGATATTTACCTTTATTTTTTTCATTGTTGTCGTTAAATAATCACTTTCGTTACCATCTAGCTTAAAGGTTAATTCACCTCTGTGCGTTCTATTATTCATCCATTGCATGCCTTTTGCAGCTTCATTTTCAATAAAGCCTTTAAATCCATTTTTAGATAGCACCCCGACCCCCATTAAAGCAATATCCTGTGCTGGCCGATTTGTCGTTTCCCAGTTTTTATTGATGTTTACATAAGGAATGCCAATTTCGTGACTTGGTTCATTTAAGCCAATAACTAAGTTTCGTAAATTAACGGGCTCAATGAATGTTTCTTGCTCTTTTGAATTTAAAGGATTACTTAACTTTGACGATGTAAGAGATTTATTCAAAATCGGCGTTGTAAGAAGGATGTCTTGAATAGGATCCTTTGTACAATAGATCCAAATTTGATACCTTGTTTCACTATGCCGCAAAAAACTGTCGATAATGGCGATGGTATTTTCATTTTTCATTGCTTCTTCAGAGAAAATAAGGTAAGTCATATGCCCCCAAAACACTTTTTGGTCGATGGATCGATATAATTTAAAAATTGCTTCTTCCATTGTTTTTCCTTGAGAATGTCCAACCTCTGCCTGTGTTGCTTGAGGATTAAGCCTTTCAGATTTTGCAATATTGGCGAAGTTAATTAATTGCATATAGATTTCATATTGACCATCTTTATAATCTATACCTATGCCATGAACATAATCCATTCTTTGGGGTTCCGTAATATCCCAACATCCTGAAAGAAGCAGTGAAGTAGCTAAGCTTGATAGTAAAATAATATTTCTCTTCATTTCTGTTCCTTACTCTTAGAAGTACGAGTGTAATCTTGGGGTGCAAGTGCTTTATTACGCTCAGTGTAGCCTTTTGGTGATAAGCGGAAGATCGATTTTTTAATAGTTGACCAATTTAAATCTGTTGCAAGATTCATGTAAGAGTAACCATAGATTCGGATATTACATAAGTAAAGAAGTGTAAGGTATAGTGATACAAAAAATCCAAATAAACCAAAAAAAGCACTGGCAAGAATGAAAGTAATTCGCAATATACTGATGGTTGTGACAAGAGATTGGTTAACAAGAGTAAATGATGCGATTGTAGAGATCGCAATAACTACAATCATTTCTGGACTTGTCACACCTGCGCGAATGGCTGCATCACCAATAATTAAACCTCCAACAACACTTATCGTACCTCCAATAACAGAAGGCAGACGTAAGCCAGCTTCACGAAACAATTCAAACATTAGTAGCATTAGTAGCATTTCGAGAGAGGAGGGGAGAGGTAGACCTGTTTTGGCTTGGACAACGGTTGCTAAAAGCTGGAATGGTAGTTGATTTTGATGATAAGTCGTTAGGGAAAGCCAAAATGCAGGCAACAGCAAACCAATTAAAATGCCAAGAATCCTCAAAATCCGTTCTATAGAACTGAAAACGATAGGATATTCATTATCCTCCGCGGATTTTAATAATAAAAATAAATTCACAGGTGTGATGACGCCATATGCTACACCGTCGACGAAAATGAGAAAACGTCCTCTAATTAGTGCCTGAATAGCATAATCGGGTCGCCCGGTGTAATCGAATTTCGGGAAAAGCTTGGAGTTTTTATTAATTCGTTCCATTAAGACATCTCCACTAAAGACAATATCTGTATCTACAGCTGCCAGTTGCTTTTTAATTCCGTGTAAAATATCCATATCGACAATATCGTCAAAATAAAGAATAGCCACGGTTGTTTTTGAACGTTTACCTAACTCCACTTTTTCTACACAAAATGAGTTCGTAGGTAAACGTTTTCGCAGTAGTGCAATGTTGACGCGGATGTCTTCAATAAAGTTATCCCTTGGCCCTTTAACGAGAACCTCCATTCTCGTTTCTTCAGGATTTCGATTAGGTTTTTTAGCAATATTACTAGCATATAAAAGCTCTTCCTCTTCAAAATAAAGCAGTAGGAAACCAGTATATACAAAGGTAATGGCTTCTTCTTTATCTTTGATTTTTTGAAGAGTAGGGATATGAAGTTGATTTGTAATATTTTCTTCTAAGGATGTATCAGCTAAATGGTCATAAAGAAATTGAACACGCCGAATAATGACCTCATTGAGCAGTAGCTGGTCTATCATTGCATCACAGGTAATGAAATGAACCTTTTTTTGATTAAATGTATATTCCTGAAATTGAATATCTGCTGATTTTTGAAATAGTTTTTTTAAGGTGTTTAGGTCTATAGCGTTTTCCTGCTGAGGCATTATGATTCACCACTTTCCATTTCTTGTTTTTCAGGTTTTCCTTTTTTAGAAGATTTATCTGAAAAGGAAGCTACTATTACGAAAAAAATTGACAAAAGAAAAAAGAAAATAAAAGTAGCTGTTAATATATAGTTCCCTTTCACCTTCAAAAATATGTTTTCATTTAAAATAATTAGCGGCAGACAAAGTAGAAAGAAGGGGGGAGCAAGCATTTTCCAAATTCGTTTTGGATCCCCAGTCATTTTCAATAAATCCGCTATAACATATAAGATGAAGCTAACTCGTATAAATGTTCCGGTAAGCCATTGGTAAATAGAGAAAAAGTCAAGATGCTCAATATAGCGACCTATCGATACTAGTCCCCATTCCTCGTAGGCAGGATATCTTTGCTTTGCAGCTTCGGTTGGACCAAATTCTGCAATTGCGCCCATGAGTGGACCTAAAGTAAGCCCCATTAAAATGAAAAGTATGATGCCAAAATGATACCAACGAAGACGCTCTTTGAATTGGTGCTGTAAAAATAAAAGCATTAATAGTTCAATAAATCCTGATGCCGGGTAAATCATCCCTTTCACAACAGGTTTGAATCCATGTTCAAAAAACGGACGTAATAACTCGTAATCTTTTACCTGTATATTTGTAAATGCTACAAAAAATCCAAAGACTACTACACCAAATAATACAAAAACATTTAAAATAACAATGGTTTGTAAGCTTGTTGTAACGAGTAACATACAAAGAATTGTATAAATGAGTAATAATATAATGACTGGAGTTTGAGGTAAAAACGTTGTGTTTACCCATTGCAGTGTTTCAACCATCGTAAAGGCAGCGAGAATGAGTAGATATATAGCTATAATGTAAATGATAATGGTAGAGCCTATTTTTCCAATTTTTGCATCTAACCAGTCCCTAATAGGTTCCATATTTGTCTTTTTTTGAATATAAACTAAAAGGAATAGCCAAAAAAATATAATAACTGTGGCCATTATCACAGATACCCAGCCATCTCTCTCTGCAACATCTAGTAGCGGTGGAATAATTGTCACATGGTTTTTTAAGCCAATAACAGTCATGGATAAGAAAACGACATGTAAAATACTAATTGATCCTAGACCTTTCATATGAAAACCCTCTAACGTTAATTGATACATTTTAGCTTAGACAAAAAGTGAGAGGATTATAAGCATTGACAGATCCCTCTAAAAGAAGAAATCTTATAAAAAAAAACGAGGTATTTGACAATTTAATCGTCAAATACCTCATATTTTGGAATTATATTATTAGCAAATAATTAATGAATATATTTAGAACTTACAAGATCATTTTTTAGGACATCGGTTGGGATTTCGAATTCCAGTAAGCCCATATAGCCAGGTGCTACTTCATATTTATCGAAGGAGATCACAAGTTTCCCTTTATCAGAAATATAAAATTGCTGGTCTGCGTGAATAGCTGTAAATCCGTCAATAACCTCTTCATCAGGAAGACCTCCGCCTTTTACCCAGTACACTTTATCTGAGTCGGAAGCAGCTTGATTACGCATCTGTTCAATAATGTTTTCACTGACAGTTTTAATATAACTATCGTCTTTAAATAGCATTGGCAGTGTAATTAAAATTTCATTTTGTTTATCAATTGTATCGTAGTGCATAACTGTAGAAGAGGATGCAACTGTATTGACAGTGTAACGACCAATCGACAAGATTTGGTCATTATCTGTTTTTACTTCGTAGCCACTATCTACGCCTAAATGGCCACCACCGTTAGCCTTTAAATCACCAACTTCTGTAATAAAGTCATTATAAAGAGCTTTACCTTCTGAACGGTATTTCTCATTTAAAGTATTAGCAAGATCTTTATTTTCTAGGTTTTCGATAGAAGGTACTTTAATGTTTGCGTCATATGTCTCTTCTTTTACTTCATATTCAGTCCAAGTTAAGACTTTTACGACACTGCCAACAACAGGTATTTCTGAAAGTGTTCGTGCCATGGCAGGACTCACATTTAAACCAGCTGTAAAAAGCATTGCAGCCGCTGCAGATCCAAGTAACCATTGTGGTACACGTTTTTTTCTTTTCTTTTTGCCTTGCTTTAATGCGTTTTCAACCACAAAATCGAGCTCCTTTGGAATGGGTACCTCATTATATTGTTTTTCTAATTCTTTTAATTTTTCATCCATGTGCTGTTTCTCCCTTCGCATCTTGCAATTGTATTTTCAATAGCTTTAACGCTTTGTAAAGACGCGATTTAGCGGTACTCAGCTTAATGTTAAGGATATTGGCAACATCAGCGAGCTTTAAATCTTCAAAATAATGTAAAATGACAACTTCTCGATACATTAGAGGTAATTCGTCTAATGCATGCTCTAAATCCACGTTTTCGTAGACGTCCTCTTGTGCAGGTGTTAAATATTGCAATGTATCATCGTCTGTCACCTGTAAGCGTTTATGCTTACGTAAAAAATCAATGGCTGTACGTACGACGATTTTATAAAACCAGCTTTTCATATACTCGACATTTTCTAGTCGATCGAGAGAAAGCATTGCTTTTTGAATACTGTCTTGTACAACATCAAGTGCGTCCTGTTCATTTTTCGTATAGGTATACGCGAGCAAATAAAAACGTTCTTTCTGTTCACGAATAAACTGGACAAACACCTCTTCATGTTGAAATGCATTTCTTGTTTTCATGTCCAAAGAAGCTCCTTTTTAACATTTTCAAATTGTATACAACTACTAGACGTGTGAAAGGGGAAAAAAAGTTGAAAGCAATAAAAAAACTTATCTTATTTTGTTAACATCAAAGACAAGTAATAGGTTTATAGTAATTTATCCCGCATTAACGGGTAGTAGGTCTCCCTTTAAGTGAAAGCGAAGAATAAGGTGAAAGAAAAACTGTAAAATCCCTATTGGTGAAGATCAGTGGGAATGAAGAAACCTCCACTGATTAAAGTTTCACTTTATCCCGTATTAACGGGCAATAAGTCTCCCACCATAATGCTTTGCTGTATATTTTATGTTGGTGAAAAACATAGCAAATTATATACCTTTTACAATTGTTTAGAAAGGGGAAAGAGTAATTTGGTTACAATTGGAAATGATGTTGCAACGGTGTTATTTGGAGAAGGAAGAGCATCTGAATAGGCGGAAGAGCAATCGAAAAAAATATCCTTAAACTTATTTGACTGCAACGAAACTTTTCCTAAGAATTTTAGGCTAGAAAAAGGCTAAAAAGGGAGTGGCATATTCAAATCTATACTCAAATTGAGAATTGACTACTTTGATTGTAAAGTAGTGTCACACTAAAACAACATACAAACCAAATTAAGCGATGCAATCAATATAATTGCATCGCTTAATTTGGTTTTTAAAGATATAACAAATCAATTATGAAAAATAGTCATATGTATTTTTCAAAAGTAATAGGATTGTCACAACGATAAATAAATTACGTACATACCCGCTACCACGTTTAATGGCAAATTTAGAACCAACAATTGCTCCAGCGATTTGTGCAAGTCCCATTGGCAAACCATAGGCATAATTTATTTGCCCTAAGTATATAAACATAAGAAGGGCTGCGATATTACTTCCAAAATTTAAGAATTTGGCATTGCCTGCTGATTTTAAAAAGTCAAAGCCAACTATTAAAAAGGCGAATAGTAGAAATGAGCCTGTCCCTGGCCCTAAAAAGCCATCATAGAAGCCAATTAAGGTAATGATCATCACAAAAAGTGCGTAACGTTTAGGTGTTAATTTTTTATAGGTAGAAATGCTACCCCAGTCTTTTTTGAAAATAGTGTAAATAGCCACGGCTGCTAGCATGACAAGCATTAGCGGTTTTAGAACGCTAGGATCCATAAGATGGACAATCCATGCACCAAACATTGAACCTATAAAAACAAAAGGGAACAATTTATAAACAGATTTAATATCTAATTTTCCAGAGCTATAAAATGTCACAGTACTTGTTAATGACCCCATAGTGCCTGCTAATTTATTTGTTGCCACGGCTGCAGACGGTGGAAGTCCAACAAACATAAGAGCTGGTAATGAAATAAGCCCGCCGCCTCCTACAACAGAATCGATAAATGCGGCTAGAAAGCCAAAAAAGATAAGAATGAGTAAAATGTTTACATCTAAATCAAAAGGCACAGCAGGTCATCTCTTTTCTATAATAATAATCTGATAGTAGCGAAATGAAAAGTAACTGTAAATAGCTTAAATTATATTTTTCTATTAATTTTGAGGATTTAAGCTTTTTTGATATTTTTAAATTCTGTAAAAATCTAAAATATTCTACTTTATGTACAAATTTTAATGTATTATGTAGGTGATTGTGTTTTTTGCGTAAAGGGGCGTGATGACATTTGAGTTTAGGAAATCATGTAAGAGTATTTATTTGTGTTGTTTGTATGGGGCTACTTGTCGGATGTGTGTATAATGTCAAAAAAGATATAACTGATAATGAATATATCGATACTGTAAAAGAAGGGTATTTGGGGAATTTTTCAGATGTATCTGTTAGGAATGCATTTAATTACGCATTTTTTGAACCCTATTGGCGATATTATCAGGCAAAAACTGGGGAGCATGTTGTCGAATTATCAGGTGATATTACATTTGAAGATGAAAAAGGACATGCCATTTTACAGTTCGTAGTAGATGAACAAACCGAACAATTTACAGTTTATGCAATGAAATTTAATGATGTCGTATTGAGTCCAGAACAAAACCAGTTGCTTATTGGCATGGTTTATGACACATGGCATGCAAAACGGCTTGCCTATGAGTAAGGTCTTTTGCTTTGTAAAAAGAACTTCCTATATTACAGTAGGGAGGAATGCTTAGACAGAGAGGGTGTTTTCAATGAGATTAAGTATTTTAGATCAAATGCCTATACCAAAAGATCATACTGCTGAGGAGGCCTTTCGGCGTACAGAACAAATAGCGCTCTTAGGTGAAGAGCTTGGCTATCATCGTATGTGGTTAGCGGAGCACCATAATAGCCATTCACTGGCAAGTTCAGCTCCCGAGGTTACAGCGGCTTTCTTAGCAGCGAAAACAAAACGTCTTCGTATCGGTACTGGAGGCGTGATGATGATGCACTATTCTCCATATAAGCTGGCAGAGGTCTTTAAAACATTAAGTGGCTTAGCACCGAATCGTATTGATTTTGGCGTGGGCAGAGCCCCTGGTGGTGACCATGCCTCTATTTATGCACTAGCAGAGGGACGAAGACAGCGTTTTACAGAGCAATACGATAAGCTCGAAATCATTTTAAAACTGATGAATAATCAAAAAACAGGGGAAGATGTCTATGATCAAGTGATAGCGGCACCTGTGAATATCCAATTACCTGAGGCTTGGTTACTTGGATCTAGTGGCCAAAGCGCTATGCAGGCAGGAAGATTAGGTGTAGGTTATTCATATGCGCAGTTTTTCACTGGCAATATGTCAAAGGATATATTTGATACGTATAGAGATTACTTTATACCTTCCTATTATATGGAGAAGCCACAAATTATCGTTACCTATGCGGCGACAGTTGCAGATACGTTAGAGGAAGCGGAATATTTGGCAAAGCCGATTGATATTACACGTCTCCATCTCATGAAGGGACAAATCATTCAAGCGATTTCACCTGAGGAAGCAAAGAATTATCCACTTACGGAGTTGGATAAAATGACAATCGCCAATAATCGAAAAGCTAATCTTGTCGGAACACCGAAGGAAATCGCTGAATTTTTAGTAGCAGAGCAAGAGCAATATGGATTTGACGAAGTGATGCTTAACTGCAACCAATACGCACTAGAAAGTCGCTTGAATACTTATAGGCTACTTGCAAAGGAATTAATAAGAACCCCACTACTTTAGCGGCGGCGGGAGTACTTGCAGAAAGAAGAATTGCTTAATTATTGCTTTAAGTTTTATATTGAACTTACTAATTAGCAAGAGATACGAAGTTTTGGAAATAAAGGAGCTATGTTCAGTTAAGTGAACATGGCTTTTCTTATATAAAATTAGTTGCTTCCGAAGACTTTTAAAGATATTTAAGAGCCAAATACGTTTTTGAAGTTTTAAAGAGGTCTAATAGCACGCCCATGCTATAATAATAGTAATAAAAAAGAGGTGATTCCTGATGAATCGAAAAGCAATACGAAGAATTCCGTTAGAAAAGTTTTTTGATTTGAAGGTTGATTTTGCCTTCAAGCAATTGTTCGGAAATGAAAAAAATAAAAAAATGACAATTGTTTTTTTGAATGCGGTATTAAAGCTAACCGGACGAGATACTATTAAAGAAGTAACATTTATTCAGCAAGAATTGGGCGGTGAATATCAGGACGATAAACAATCTAGGCTCGATATTCTTGTAAAAACACAAAATGATGACTTTATCAATGTAGAAATTCAACTATCCAATCAGCATGATATGACAAAGAGAACGCTATATTATTGGGCAAAAATGTATGAGTCACAACTAGCTAGAGGGATGGGATATAGTGAATTACGCCCAACCATTACGATCAATATATGTAATTTTACAATGTTTAAAGATAATAAATCTTATCATAGTACGTATCATCTTTATGAAGACACAACATTATCGAGGTTAATGCCAGAAGAAGATGTACTAGAAATTCACTTTATAGAAATGAACAAGTTTATTACTCTCTGGCATGAAGAAAAATTAGAT
The DNA here is from genome assembly GCF_001278875.1 of Lysinibacillus sp. FJAT-14222. Taxonomy (NCBI): domain Bacteria; kingdom Bacillati; phylum Bacillota; class Bacilli; order Caryophanales; family Bacillaceae; genus Lysinibacillus; species Lysinibacillus sp. FJAT-14222. The sequence continues at coordinate 54,930 of NZ_LIYL01000044.1, forward strand.
GCTCTTGATGACATATTAATTCGATGGTTGTTATTACTTGGTATGGTCGATGGTCGCAAAAAGAAAGTTTATGCAGAGATATATCGTGAATTGGAGGAGTTAGCGATGAAGGATGAAAACTTGCGCGCAGCATTTGATACATGGGAAGAAATCAGTCAATCCCCTGAAACAATTCTTGCTTACCAGTCTCGTTTAAAGTATATCTTAGATGAAGAAGCCCGTTACATTGATGGAATCAACAAGGGAAGAGAACAAGGACTAGAGCAAGGGCGTAAACAAGCGCAAATAGAGTTAGTGAAAAAACTACTAAAACGTCATGAACCGATTGAAGAAATAATGGATTTATTAGGCTTATCGAGAGAAGAAATTGAAAGAATAAAAAGTCTAAATTTACATCAGGAATAAGAAGAAGCAACAGATAATAGCTTAATAGAACATTTATTGTTAAGGCGAAAATTTCATAAATCCTATAAAAAATGTCCAATGCAAATGTATGCATTGGATATTTTTCATTTTACACTATAGCAGAGCCACTAACAAACCCTGCATCTTTATAATACATATTTTTAACAAGGACGTTAGGTCCTAAGCATTTGACTGCTGGACAGTGACAGTTTAGTGATTTCGCTAAATCTGTTGCCATCCATTTATCAAAAATCGCTGGTAATTCGTCGTTCGCAATATTGCCAAGCGCTGGTGTGTCGCCAAAGTCTGTCACAATGACATCACCAGTAAATATATTAACATTTAAGCGTGAGCGACCATCAGGATCATTACGCATCGTCACGTTTTTTTCTTCCCTTAGTCGTTTTAGGAGCTTTTGATCTTCTTCATTCATGCTACATGGATAGAAAGGTAGCGTGCCAAAAAGCATCCAAGTGTTTTTATCACGGACATCTAGTAAATGATGGATCGCATGACGAGTTTCCTCAAGTGATAGAGACGTAAGGGCACTTGCAAAATCTGAAGGGTACATCGGATGCACCTCATGGCGTGCACATTTCATTTCGTTGATGATTTGATGATGGATATGCTCTAAGTATGGTAAAGTTTTTTTGTTTAACATTGTTTCCGCCGATACCATTACACCGTGCTCTGCAAGCATTTTTGAGTTATCAATCATGCGTTGGAACAAAGCTGCACGCTGTTCATAAGTTGGCTTTCGCTCCATCATGGCAAAGCCTGTTTCGACGAATTCATCGATCGTACCCCAGTTATGTGAAATATGTAGCACATCTAAATACGGTGCAATCAGTAAATAACGTTCGGGCTCCATTGTTAGGTTAGAGTTGATTTGTGTTCGCACGCCTCGTCCATGCGCATATTTCAATAAAGGCAATACATAGTTTTGAACGGATTTCTTAGACATCATCGGTTCTCCTGTAGTTACAGAAGATATAAATGGTTTAATAAAAGTAAAACAGGAATTTGATATTAAGGCTAACTATTTTGAAGAAATACGTAATCAAGCAAATATAGTATCAGATGCTTTTGCTGAATTCGCAGAGCAATTCGATAAAATGGCAAATCCAATCAATAACATAATGTTTTTGAAGTCACTTACTCAGAATCAACTGAAAAGAGTAGGCGATAAAAACAAGAAAGCAGTAACAATGTTTAAGACATATTTTATCAATAGATATGATAGTTCGTTTTACATTGCAAATATTGTCATAACAGTTGGGTATAATTACGCAGCAATGTGTTCATTTTTGAAAAAGCATCAGTTGCAATTTGAAGATTTCACAGAGTATTTATTAAACAAATATAATTTAGATTTCGATGAAGATTTAATTGAATACATTTTGAAGAAAAGAATTGGAAAGTTAGATAAAATAGACAAAACAAATATGGAGATGTTATTCAGAAGAAAAATTATTTGTTCTAAATGCGGTAAAATTTATGCTAGGAAGGGAGGTAAAAACGTAAGATACATTTGCTCAGGAAGGTTAAAGTCAAAAGAATTTTGTGATACTGAAGTCTCTACCATACTTGAAAGTGATTTACTGAGACAAATTACTAAAGATACTGGAATTACTGACTTTACAGAAAAATTACTTTCAGCGTTAATTGATCATATCAAAGTTTATGAAAATGAAACTTTTAAGATAACATATAATAACTAACCCTTTATTATCTCCCTAAACTATGCGAAAATTGTATAGCAGAAAGGGAGATTTTTTAATCATGAATACTATATATAAACCGTATGACACATGGGAAAGCTATCATGACATTGAGAAGTATGGAAGACTGACTCTATCAAACATTGAATTTACCACTACTAATTTATGTAACATGAGGTGCGCTCATTGTGCTGTTGGTTATGCACTAACAACAAAAGAAGCAAATTCACTTCCAATAGATGATATTATTAGACAATTAGATGAAGTTGAAACTTTACGTACAATGAGTTTTACTGGCGGAGAGCCATTGCTTACTAAGAAGGGGATTAGAGATAATTTATTACCACTTTTGAAGTATGCTAAAGGCAGAAACATTAAAACTCAAATCAATTCAAATTTAACATTACCTATGGATCACTATGAATTGGTTGCACCATATTTAGACGTTATGCATATTTCTCATAACTGGTGTAATGAAGAGGAATTTGTCGAAACAGGATTTGCAATGATGGATAGAAAACCTCCTGTACAAAAAAGAGCGGAATTATACAGAAACATTTTAGATAATGCTAGGGAACTTTCAAAAGGTGGAATGTTTGTATCAGCAGAGACTATGTTGAATCGCAATACAGTCCCTTATCTTGAGAAGATTCATAATGAAGTAGCTAGTGAAATGCTTTGTAAAAGGCACGAAATTCATCCTATGTATTCAAGTGACTACGCTGAAAACTTAGAAACTATAGGATTAGATGAATATAGAGATACAGTCAATAACATACTTGACTTTAGAAATGAAAACATTTGGGTATTATTCGGTACATTGCCATTCTATGCTTGTAGTTCTGATAAGCGTGATTTAGCTTTATTAGAAAGAATTAATGGAACTCCAAATACAACTATTAGAAACGATGTTGATGGAAGATCACGAATGAATTTAAATATTTTTTCAGGAGATATTTCTGTATCAGATTTCACTGATGATGGGGCAGCATTGGGTAATATTAAAGAGGAATCATTGAAGAATATTTATGATAAATGGTTGAATACTAATATTTCTAACAGTATTAACTGTCATTGTCCGTCTGTTAAATGTTTAGGTTCTAATATTATAGTTAAAAACATGTACTATCCAGACAAAACTTTTAAAAGTGGTTCTGTAAAATAAATATTAAGAGAAAGCTATACTCACATTTTCTATAAATTATTAAAGAAAAAATCCCTATCCGTAATATTAGTTGGATAGGGATTGATTTTGTGTTAATTTGACCTTTTATGATATGTATTTGATTAGAATGCTATTTGTACATCATGCTCATATATGTAATATTAACTACTTACTAAACTTCTTAGTATTAAATTGATCCATACGATGAATCATTGTTGATACTTGTTCGCGAGTCACATAGTCTAGTAGGCTTTGTTGTTAATTACTACGCTGTGCAATGATAAGCTTCAATCCTTCATAATCACCGATTGTCATAGTTCCAGTGTCAAATTTATCCAACCATGACTTATCAATTAACTTTTTATCTATTGTTTGTTTAATGTGATCACGTACTGCTGCTTTAGTTGTCTCATTCGTAAATTTCATTTTATCATCATCCTTTTCTGTCACTTCATTTTTGTTATTCATTGTATCTTCTATACGTTTCAAGAAACTATTCCAACGTTCCTCACTTAAAATTCGATGAGGACATAATTTACCTGACCAATCTTGGTGTTTTTTTACTCGCTCAATACCCCAACCAAATTGCTTTAATAACTTAGCGATGTATTGGACAGCATTTTCTTCAGCGATTGTGTAACGAGCACCGCCACTTTTGCTGTAGCATATTTCAACACCAATAGAAAGGCGATTACCTTTAGTTAGAGCGTCAGGATCATTAACTCCTCCGCCATCCCCACAATGCCAAGCATTACGATCGAAAGGAATAGCTTGAATAACCTCTTTGTCGTCCACAGCGACATGATAGGACACCTGATTGTTATTACTAATCATGTACGAAATTTCGTTAGCTGCAGGTGCATCATTGGCTGTATTGTGTACTGTGATGAATTTAGCATTCATAGAATAAGGACATTTGATGCTATATTTGCTAGAGGATACTAAGTTTTGTTTAATTATTACCATTAAATATCATCTCGCTTCGGTTTGACATACGTTAAAGCTTTTTTAGAATCACTTAAATTAGCTGTAGTAGGGTCTAGAATAGCGTTATATGTACTTACTCCAATTAAAGCTAGAACGTATGGATTAGAAACTGCGTCTACAACTAAATACCATACACTTCTCCAAGTAGTTAGATCTGCTCCAGTAATTCCATAGTAGGCAAATAGAGGAGTAATTATCGATAATCCTAATGTAATCCAAAATTGAGGATTATTTTTTCTTACCTTCCAGTTGATTTTCAAATTTATCAATTCCTTTCTTATAGTCCTAATTTAAAAAGTATCCAAGCACCGACAATTACAGTTGGAATCATGATCCACCATAAAAGATACTTAGATAAAATTTCATTGAATGATATTGTTCCTTTGTTAGTTTCAACTTTCAAATCCTCCTCAATACCATCAACACGTTTACCAATAGTTTTAACATTGTTTTGTAATTCATCTTGAGACATATTTAATTTAGTCAAATTGATATTGATGTTATTGAATGTTTCATCCATTTTGTTTAATTGTCTTTGCTGATTTTCGTCCATTTTATTTAGTTGTATTTGTTGATTTTTATTCATTTCTTGCTGCTGTTCAGATACAACTGTCAAACGATAAAGTAACTCTTTATCTTTTTCCATATTAGAAAGTCTATTGTCTTGATTTTTTAATTCTGTTTCCACGCTTGCCAATCTTTCACCAAGCTTTTCATTTTCCAATTTAATCACCGACTTTTATCAAAATAATAAAAGAGTAGGGGAGGGATTAACTCACACCTACTCTAAACTGAATTTCCTGATTCACTTTTAATTTGATGCATTTTAATACACTTTTATTACTTTTATACGTTATTTATTCGTATTATATGTATAGTTATACACTTATTTTTAGATAAAATGTGTATATTATTAAACGTTACCGAATATATTCACTAGTACCGCTGAAATTATCTACGTCTGATTTTAATTCATCAATTAATTTATCAATACGTTCACGTAAAGTAATTTCATATAAATTAGCTACATCTTCCACGTTCTCATTATATTGACTCTTAGAGAAGGATTTTGTGAATGGTAATTCTTTAGGGAAGTACTTGAAAGAATCACCGATATTCAACAAAACTTCTTCGCGTTCAGTAGGAGTTGAAACTTCATTAAAGGTAGGGTTATCAGAATCATCTAAAACAGGGTCTCCTTTTTCATCTACAATTGGAACTTTAGTGATTATATTTTCAATAATCTTCTTAGTAAATTTACCTCCGACATTTAAAACTTTTTGACCTCGATCTGATACTGCTTCAATAAATTCTGGTGACTGTTCTACAACTTCAAATGTAACAGAGTAAACATTCTCTTTGATATCCTTAATTACACGGTATTTCATAAATAAATTCCTCTTTTCTAATTTTTATAATTATGTATTTTTTAATTTAACACTTAGAATTACTAGTAACATCTTCAATCATAATTTCTTTCACCATTCTTTGTAAAAGTCGAATATACTCAAGCATTTCTTTTTGTTCATATCGTTTGGTAATAGTATTGCTTAGACGCTCATCATGCAAAGTAATTTCAATGTAGTGTTCAATTTCTTCTTTTCCGTTTATTTCTACTTTCTTCACAACAGGAGTAATTACTTGATAAACATCTTTCTCGATTGGAACTTTAGCAGATTGAATTGTTTCATTATAATTTATGTATTCTACCTGAACTGTCATTAAATCACCTCCTTTAATTAGTCTTCAAGTAAATATATTTCTTCAAATATTTCACAGAATCTATCATACAGAACTGCCTTTTGACCAGTAAACTCTAAATCACAGTTTAAGATTATATTCTGTAAAGTTTTAAGCATTTCAATTTTATCTACGGTTTCTTCAATAATAAAATCCTCATCCATCATCAGCATAATTTGCATTTGTGCTTCTTTTTCTGCATCAATAGAAGGGAATATAACAATCATTTCCTCTCTATCATTTATCACTTTTGTTTCTGTAACTATATCTCCTTTATCATCTTTAGAAGCATAGTCATTAATTAATAGTTGTCTTTCTTTTTTTATTAATTCTATTTGATTATCTAATAAACTAATAAAACGTGTTCGCATTCTAGATTCTTTACCTTTTAAAATTAAATTGAACAAAAATGATTGTAATTCTCCAATTTCGTAATTCTTCATCATCATAATTATCTTTCTCCTTTTTCTTTACATAATAAACGCATATCCTGATACTTTACCGTTTACAGTAATTATTGTATGGATGTTGTCTACAGTTAAAATACGTGGCTCAATAGTTACTAAAACTTCAGATTCATCTCTGGTTGGAACAGTAATATCAATAAGTATGTTTGGCTTAGAGATAGTAATTTCAGCATTAATCTGACTAATAGCGTTAATATTGATTTCAGTATGAATTTGACTTGTAGCATTTGAAGTTATCTCAACTAATATATCATCTGTAAAAACAACAAAAATTTCGGAATTTGTCTGGCTACCATCATGTGCTCTAACTTCAATTTCTGTTTCAATATTTTGTTTAGAGACGCAAATTTCGATTGGAATATCACTTTTAATATTAGCTTCAATTTCAACTAATATATCACTAGAATAAGTAACATAAATTTCAGCTAGAGTATCAGGTTTACTTACTGTTATCTCAGCATATAAGCTGCTATCTGACTTAACTCTTGGTGTAATTTCAGTGTAAACTGATTCACGACTTACAATAAGCTCAGTTAGTATCTCATTAGAGTGAACGTCATTTGCTTCTATTTCTACGTATATATCACTTGAATCTTTTATTGGTACAGTAATTTCGACATTTATATCAGGTTTACTAATGGATATTGTAGATATAAATTCAGAATGATCTTTTCTCATACAAGAAATTTCAGTTAGCACATCTGGTTTACTTACCGTAATTTCAGCTATAACTTTGTCATCTTTATCTTGTAGTCTAACGTCAATAGTGGTAGGTATATCACTCTTATCAGGAATAGCCACTGTCAATTCAACAGGAATGAATTCTTTAGTAACTGTAATTTCAACAACTATGTCCTCATCCAGAGGAAATTCTTTTCTATGTACATAAATAGTTGCTTCTCTGTCTGATGATTCATAGGTTGATCCTACAGTAATTTCAGTAAGTTTATCTGATTCACCATTTTTATAAACAAATAGTTCTGTTATTACATCGCTTCTGCCAGTGCTGAAAATTCTAGAATCGTAATAATCCACAATTAATTCTGGAGGTAGTGATGATTCTCTTGTTTTAAAAGTTACGGAATTATTAGAGGTTTCTACTGATGTGCGAATTATGAATCCATTATTAGCTTGTTTTAATGATACCCAGTCTTTAACAATATCGAATACATTGAATTCTATAAATTTTAAATCTTCATTGATAGTAAACTGATTCGAAATTAACTTAATAGGAGTAGGTCTATTTAAATTAGTGATACTGTATTCTGACCATTCTCTATCTGCATTAAGTATTTCTAAAACGACATCTTTTGAAATTACGCCATCATAATGCAACCTTAATTTAGCGTCAGTTAAAATATAGGACGAATGAGTAAACTTTAAATCAAATTGTACAAATGAACGCCAAATATCATCTTCACTACGTCCAACAATCATAGATTGGTAATCACCATAGTTAATAGATTGATATTCTAATTTTTCACGAGTAAATGCGTCCTGAGTAGGATTAAAGATGTCTGTGACGATAGGTGGCTGTTGTATATCATAAATGGCTGACATTCTATTATGAGGAGGTATTTCGATTTCCACTTCAATGAAATTATGTATGTAAGGTTGTATCTCTGTTACAATATCTGAGTTACCACGATAGACGATATTTATATATGTTTCTTTTTCGCTGATACCAAAAGCTCTAGGTGTTATTTCAGTTACAACATCTGAATTTTTAAACTGTTTTACAGTTATCTCTGTTAGAACATCTTCATTTCCAATTGCATATAATTTATACTTTGCTTTAAATCTATTATTTGGTTTAACTTCATATTCAATTTTTATGAAAGATGAATTTTCAATAGGTTCAATTAATATTCCATCTTCATTTGATTGAGAGGAATTGTTTTTTATTTCCTCCATATAACCACATCCAATCACATTGTATTGTGATTAGGCTTTATCTGCTCTCACGATAATGTCAAATGAACCGTTAGCGTCAGGCGTTGCGCCTAATTCTGTTTTTAGTCTAATGAAGAATGACATTTCTTCGTTATTTTGAAGTGTCCTATTCAGCTTTAACTCAGGGTAGGGGATAAATGGAGTTAAATTCTCACTAAATTCCATTGCCATTCCTGTAGGGAAATTAGATGTATTTGCGGATAAATGAATATCCTTAACATCATAACCATATTGGTTTTTCAGTATTACTTCATGTTCGATAGTGGTTTGACCTGCAATAATGACACCGAAATCAAGATAATTTAATACTTCTCCAATCTCACTAGAGAAATATTGACCGTACACATCTTTAAACATAAGACCTGAATATGTACCGATAAAGCTAGTTTGCCAATAATCAGTAGTGCCAAAAAAATCTTGAAACTCTACTTTTAAGGTATTCCAATCGTCAATCTTAACATCTTTACTACCAATAATTAATTCAATGTTTTGAGGTGATTCGCCTAGTTTAGTGAAACTTCCATCAGTAGGGTAGAAGTGTCCACCATTTAGCAGTACACGATATTGAACACGTGTTAAGTCAGGATCACTTAGAACGCCTTTGAGAATGTTACCATTAAATTCAATATCAATTTTTGCAGTAGTATTTATGATGTAAAGGCTCGTGTCCTTAATAATTGTCGTATTTCGAGGAAGGTAATCTTGGTAAGATACACTTTCAACAACTGAAACAATTGTGTCACGAGGATTGTCTTTAAGGAAAACGCCTATATTTAAATACTGTTTTCCCCAAGTTCTCCATTGTTTATCAGTGATGCTATTTAACTCATGATAATTCATACCATTTTTAAGAATTGCTTCTTCTGTTGAGGTGTCTGCTGCCGTGTATGTTTGCTTTGATTTATCCCACACATACCATTTAGAATTATCTTCTCCTGTAATAAAGTATCTAGCCTCATCTCGGTATGATTGAGAAATATCATTAACAAAAACATCGTCTAAATAACCGTATAGGCGTTTGGGATTCACTAATTTAATGAATTGAGGCTTAGGTATAGCCGTCACTTCAAGTGTTCTCTGAGCAGTATCAGGGGATTCGTCAGTCCATGTTACCACTTCAAAGTCACTTTCTAACTCATCAACAGGAGACCAATTTGCATCCAAGATTAAATCAGCATTTGTTACAGCCTCATCATCTGTATAGTAAAGAACTTCTACTTCATCGCCAAACTCATCATGGATATCAAACGGTTCAGTGCTAGTTGATACTACAATATCCTCTGTAGACTCTGTATAAGCCACTATAGTAGGTAAATCACCGATGTAGTCATACACTGAATAAGGTTCAACGCCTGTTTCTACTACTATTTGTGAAGTATCTGAGTCTGTGTAATAAATCATTTGTGGTGTATCGCCTAATAACTCTTGAGCTGTGAATGATTCTTTATTTAATACAGCATTAGCAAACTGCTTATTTTTAAAATCTGTCCACATCATTAAGGACTTATTACCAGATAGCTCTTTCCACTGTGGTTCTGTTATCTGTGATAATTGAGACATACCATATTTAATAAAATTGTCTTCTGTTGGTGTAGTAGTTTTCCATGAAGCACCATCATGATATTTATATTGTGAGTTGTGTTGTACTAGGTATTTATCAGGAATAGGGGAGATTACTCTATCATAAATTTCTATATTGTCTATATATCCATTAAAAAAGTTTGTTCCACTACCATTTCTACTGACTCTCAAATTAGTAGAGTGATATATCAAACCGTTCAATTCAATAGTTGACACAGGGCTTGTCAAATCATTTAGATATAATTTTACAAGATTGCTATTTTTATCTTTTTCCACTAAAAAATCATACCACTCATTCACTACAATAGAATATGGTTGAATGATAGTGTTTTGACCTGTTATATAGTTAGTGCCATCACCAGCTACAAACAATACTTTGGAGTCATAAACTTCTATTCTAACACCTTTCCCTCTCGTACCATCATTTTGAGTGGTCATTATAGTATTAGTTCCAGTATTTCTTACCATAAATTTAAATCTAATAGCAAAACTGTCAGTAAAATTCAGAATAGGATTATTAAATTCTACATACTGATTAGTACCATTAAAATTCATAGCACTTCCTTGACCATTCCATCCTGTCACACGAGTAGGAGCGTTATACAAAGTACCTGTATATCCACCTATGGAATCCATTGCATTACCACTGGGCTCGTCAAAACCTATAAAATGTTTTCCATAAGCTTTTAAATTGTCCTTACTGTTAGCCATTGTATTGACCTCCTTACTTAATAATTATCCTCTATGTTAATTGTTTTAAAATCTGTCGATAAAGGAATAGTAAATACTTTATTTGAATTTAATGCTGCTTGAGTGTTGCTAACTAACTCATATTCAGTTGTAGCTTTGGTTAAATCAACTGGCAGTCTATCTGTTGCCGAGTCTATTTCTTTTATTATTCTGCCTTGAGTTAACAGTGTATTTTCTTCTATATTTGGAATTTCTTTTATACGATTCATAGTAGATGGTAGAGTAATATTTTTATTGTCTGCTGTTTTTATTGCTAAACGCTTTTGTGTAAAATCGGAAGGAGAAAGTGCTTTATTGTAAATTTGTAAATCGTCAATTTGTCCAGCATACCATCTAGTTGTAGCTCCAGCAGACCTACCTAAGTTAAAATTGGGATAGGTGTGACCATCATTAGCAAATTGAGACCTTAATACTACAATTGGTTTTGTCATATCGTCTATAAAAATATGCACTAATGAATTAATCTTACCATCCCATGATAGAAACATATCATGCCATTTTCCATCATTAAAATTATCAGGAGAGTTATAAAAGAAGCAGAACTTATTACCAGCATTAGTCCATCCAACATGAATTTTTCCATTATTTATTATGCCAATAGACATTCCTTTTTGTGTGGTATAGGAACTTAAGGTTGATAACAAGTACATATCTGTTGCTCTAACTACATCACATTTAAACTTAAGTCTAATAGCCACTTCAGTAGAAGGCATGAGTGCGTTTTTGCCTGTAGTTTGAGTCATCACGCTAGAAGTACCATTAAATAATGCGGAATGACCTGAACCATTCCATCCCTCTGGTCTTTGGATATTAATCATTTCTCCAACATAACCATTACCTAGTTTGTCATATGTGTTTCCACTAGGCTCATCAAAACCAAACCATGCAACACCATATTGTGCCATTAATTGTTCTGTTGTTGCCATTTATTACACCTCTCTTTTAAATCCATATATTAACTCACCTATATTTGAATATTCTGTAAACCCACCATTGCTTAAAATATTTAATCTCAGATATCTATATTCATTGCTATTATTTACAGTAAAAACTCTCTCTTCTAGGAATGACCATTTAACTTGATTGTTAAATACTCCTAAAAGACTGTATGTTGAATCATCATTAGAGCCGTACAACTCAAAGTCTTTTGGCATAGCCTTTGTGATTGCATCTGTAGAACCATCTCGACAAGTCATTTTAAAAATGTTTATAGGCTTTTTTTGTCCTAAATCTAATTTTAACCACCCTATCGTAGTATTGGCTACTGTTAGCCATGCGTTGACATTAGTAATACCATCAAAAGCTCTCCAAGCTTGATATGTTGTATTGTATTCACTGCTTGCACTAGCTATAAATGGGGCAGGGATATTATTGGCTGTCATATTAGTGCTATACCATGTATAGATAGGTTTGTTATCGCTCTCTTCTACCTCCTTAATACTCAAAGTATTAATTTTACCAATATTCTGCGTAAACACTTTTCCACTCACATTGACAACTGGTGATTCATTAACACAATCATGTTTAGTAAAAGGCACATCTAATTGAATCTCTTTATCTTGTTCAATACCATGTAAAATCATGTTTTTATCTGAGCTGTTAGGAAGGTGAATAAGAGTGTTATCTGATAAAGAGTACAATTCACTTGTTGTTGGATTTTTCAAAGCTAGTTTCTTATAAGGGAATCTAAATTCTCCACTCTCATTAATATCAACAGCATCCAACACTATATCGCTAAAAGTGACACCTTTTTTTATTTCTACTTTGTGAAATTCATCTTCTAGTCCTTGAACGTCTAATAAAAGCGCTTGACCAACAAATTGCGAGTTTGGTACATTGATACCAATAACATGTATATCACCATCTATATTCACGGTCGAATCTATTGATTGTGTAGAATATGCACTTCCAGTTACCCTTAAACTTGTTCCCTTAAAGTAGAAGAGTAAGTTGCTACTTGTAGAGCTTAAAAAGATAGCTGTACCATTGTAATAATAAGACTCAAATAGCTTTCCATAGTCTCCATTTATTTTAAAAATATCATCACTAACCAGTGGAATATCATATCTTTTCCATCCACTTTCAGGAGAGGCTAAAGCTTGACCAATTGTTGCCATTTAATCATTCCTTTCTTATTATATTAAGAAATATAAAAACTCAGCACTAATTAAAACTAATGCTGAGTGGTTTTCTATCTAATTGAGTCGTCCATAATCCTTCTGAGTTTTTAGATGATTCCTCTTGTAGAATGTATTTTTGATTAGTATATATACTATGCAGCTCTTTTATTTCATTTTGACCATAACTAATAAAATTGTTTCGTGATATAACTGGAATATCATTGACGATATGTTCAATATAGCCGAAAGCAATCTCTGCTATAGAAACCCTGGAGAATCCATAATTGCTTTTTATATAAAGTCTATAATATAGATAGTCTACAATCTTGCCCATATAAAATAATTGATAATAATCTAACCATTGAACGTCATTATAGGTTTTTATATCTGCCCAATCATTTCCATTGTCAGAGCCTTGCAATGTAAAATTTTTTAATCTAGCAGTCTCATTTCCTCCATTGATATGATACACATAAAATGCATTTACTTGCTTTTTTTCACCATATTTAATTTGAATCCAACAGGGGAACTGATTATCTGATGAAGCCCAATTGTTATTGGCTCCAGATGATACATTAGTAATGCCATCAAAAGCTTTCCACGCAGGAAATGTGGTAGAGTAAATACTGCTAGCTGTAGCAACTAATGGAGAGGGAGCAGTATTAGAAGTCATTTTAGTTTCGTACTGAACATTAATTGACTCTAACGAGTATGTTTTACTATTAGATCGAAGCAGTATTTTACTTTGCTTATTGTAAGCCATATATCCTTTTGGAATTGTATATTTAAATGATGTTGCACCAAAGTTGACTGTATTCGTATTTCCTACTGAACTACCACCACTACTCACAGCAGGATAAACCTCGCCCAAGAGTTTAATATTGGTGTGTGAAATGCCTAGAAACACTCCATTTTTATAAAATCCTAATGTGTCATTATCTAAATCTAATGCTACACCTATAGTATCTCCTGCTTTATAAGAAGAGCTGTAGGCTGTATTCTCAGGATATTTATTGCCATCAGCTGAATAAATATATCTAACATTATCTCTCGTGGCTAGGACGTCTGCATTTAAATCTACTTTTGAATTGACAATACCTACCATACCACCATTTGTGTTTAATGCATCAAGATACACTTCCCAATACCATTTGCCAGTAATTTTTCCTACAGTAGCTCTTACTGTCTTTGTTCTATTTGGTATAATAGCAGTTAAATTGTCATTTGATAGTGTTACAGTAGTGCCCTTGTTTATGGTATCCCATGTTATAGGGACTGTTGTCATATCACTTCACCTCAGTTCTTATACTTCTAATATCAAAATATTTTTTCAAGTCAATTGTCTTACTAAATACCTTTCCTTCCTCACTCAATAAAATTTCATTTTTATTAGACATCGCCATAGGTTCTAAAACTGTAATTTTACGGTCAAATAGAGGAGATAACGAATCCACTCCTTGCTCTAGGAATTGTTGTAGAGTAGGAGTGGTAGTGCTCACTGACATCCAATTGCTGCCACTCTCAGATACTGCTGTTCCTTCAAAACTCATCATTAAGGCTGTTGTATTATTTAGTGTAGTTGGAAATGAATCTCCTGAAGCATCGTACCTACCAAACACTGTCCCATTAATATAATGGTTTGATGAAACCATTGATATCGGAATGGTTGTAGGAGTTTTATATCCATAGATGTTTGTGCCATAAAACCCAATTAAATAGTCTTTATTTTTTAGCAATTCTACATCTGAAATACTTATATAATTCCAACCCTTTGTGATACTTACAGGCATTGAAAATACTAGTTTTTGGGAGTCTTTTTCATATATCTTAAGAGTTAAACTATTAGAACCTTCTGTTTTGTATCCTATTTTTTGCAATATAAAGTTACTATCAAATTTTATATGATTTACTCTTGTGACTGCTGAAGTTGTAGATAGAACTAAATCATTTTCTGGCATTTCTAAAGAATCGTGCTTATACTTAGAATCCCATTTCTTATACTCACCATCATTTAAAATAAGTGTTTTATCAATAGGTTCAAATCCATTATATCCAAATAATATTCTTCCAATTGTAGTTAGAGTGCTGTTAGGTGTGTTAGTAATACGCACTCTAATAAATTGATAAGCATCATCGTTCTCAAAAGTAAGTTCGATAACATCAGTCCAATTTAATGAGCCTGTATGGTGTAAAACATTAAATGTTAAATCATCATTTGAACCTTCAATATATATATAAGATGGATGATAAGCTAAAGCTAAACCTGTGTTTTTCCACATTCTTATCTTGTTAACATTTTTAGGTTCTCCAAAGTTTAATTTTATCCAAGAGCTACTTCCTGCTCCATTGAAGGTAGCAGATTGCCAAGTGTTTACTGTAGAGTCTCTAAATGATAGGTAGGATGGTCTTGCACTATTTGAAGAACTAGCACTAGCAACTAATGGTGCAGGTGAAGTATCAGAAGTCATATTAGTTTCATACCATAAATTTACTATAGGCAAATCATTTCCTCCTTTTATATTAAAGTCATTTTATTATTTATCAATAGATACTTCTAAACTATCAATCCTCAACCATTCATTACGAGTGATTTTTTTACTGTGTAAACTTCCTGTATCTGACCATTTTGAATCTAAATTCATATCATATTGATACTCACGCTTTAGTTTAATGTCATTAAACTTTTCAACAAACTCATTATTCTCAAAATCTGAATTTGAAATTACAAAGTGGTCAGTAACAAATCCTGCAAATATATCAATTCTCACTTGAATATATTGTTTAGTTTCAGACTGAATAGCCCCATCTTCCGCAATAGCGATCCAATCCGACCAATTGTAGCCATCATCTGATACTCTTGTTAATACAGCGATTGAACTTGATCCATTATTTATATTATTTGTAAACACTTTGTCAAAGTCCTGAAATTTATCTTCGAGATTAATAACATCTGAAGTCCAAGAGCCTTCTTCTACATATATAGATTTTCCACTACCATCAATATCAGTTTGAGCTAATCGTAAGAATCCTGTAACTTTATCAATCTCTGTGTTATTGTGAGTTCCTGAAACACCAATAGGTAATCCTATCTCTTTCTTTTCTAAATTACCACCTACAGTTGACATAGAGTGCACTCCTTTCTTGAGTTATTTAATAGTCCAATTAATTTGACCTGACACATTAGCTTCTAATGGGGCATAGAAGCGTTCTACTTCAATCCCTCTAGATTTAAAAATTATATGACCATTCAAATTTTTATTGGATGTCAATTTAACTTCAATGAATGCACTTTGATTAAAGGGGAGGGATACTACTGGTTGGAAGAATAATTCCACATCATTTTTATTGTAAATTGTTTTATATCCGAAATTAATCGATTCAATATTAGTATTTTGTAACCCTTGTTTACTACTAAAATCAGTAGATGCTATTTTATATGTAATAAGGTCTTTGTCTCTAAAGTTTGATGTTAAATAATATGTTTCTCCATTTTCATCTTCATAGCCAATTTCTATTCTTCTACCATGTAAATAGAATGAGCCATCAGACATCTCAAAGAAAAACTTCAATCTTTGACCAAACAAACCGAAACGTATAACCTGACTTTTCTGTATTAAATAAAAATCATTTTTTTTATGCGTAAGTAGGTCATACTCAGCATAATTTTTACCATTTGCATAATCAGCATTCCAATTAAAAGGGATGCCAATTGCTTGTAAATTATTTGAATTTGAAAATATCATTTATATGCACCTCATTGTATTGAGTATTTTTAATTAAAAAAATAGGGAAGAGGAATAATCCTCTAACCCTAAGTTGTATTATGTATTTTATTAATTAAACGTACGAAAAAGTTGCTCTTTTAAGTAATGTGTTCTTCCCCGCAGAAGCATCGATAGGAACTTTTGCAAATACAGTAACTTGTACAAAGTTTCCTCCTGCTAAATTTGCATTACTGCCATCGGCTTTAGTGTTGTTTGCTAGCCCTAAAATTTCTTTTGCGTTTGGTTTTTTATCAATTTTAATAGCAACAAATTCGACTCCATTATCGAATACAGATTTTCCTTCTTCAGTAAGCCAACTTGGTTCAGTTGCACCTGTTTCACCTGCATTGACAGCTTTGTAAATAAAACCATTATCAACAGTAGGTTTAACATACGCATCTATAGTTAATTTAGTTTCTTTTATCCATACTGAAGCTGTACTTGAATGAATATTTGTAGTAGTTCCATTTGTACCTAAAAACTTCGTACCGGATGGATTTTCTGTCCCAACTCCACCTTTGCCGACAGGAGTGAACACTTGTTCATTTAGACTATCAACCCTAGCTCTAAACCAGTTATCACGAACTGCCTCTACAATATTGCCTGCACTACTACCATCACCACCATTACGATCACGAGTAGTAAATTTAACATCTTCCATTTTTGAACAGTCTTTTGTACCTCCACGATTATTCCAGATAAAGTATGTTTTCTGAGGAGAGTCTGAAAATGCATCTACCGTACCATAGTTAACTGTAGTTTTTACTTCTGTAGCTGTAGTATTTGTACCTTCGTACCAAGAAACTATAGGTCTTTCACTCATTAAAATTCCTTCTTTCTTATGTATTTATTTAAATAATAGTCATCTTTTATTAAATTAATTTAGAGAGTCGTTCAATGCAATTTTCACATTCACAGTTAAAGTTTGAGCATCGACATTAAAAGAAGGGACGTATAATCTAAATACATCACCTTCTTTAACTTTTGTATTAATTAATTTAAATTCTTTATTGTTGCGATGGTTATCTGCATCAATTGTTAGTGGGTTGTCTGTAACATCAACCCAATCTTTAAAATTCGAGGATTTCTGTATTTGAACTGGAGTAGGTTGTTGTCCTTTAAAAGAAACCTTTGCTTTAACATCGATTATTTCACCATCCCATTCAAACTCAAACTCTGGGTCTTGCACGCCTTGTAAAACATCTTTTGGAATAAAGAATACAATTGCTCTTTCATTAACAAATTTAGTTATATTTTTTACTTTGGTAAATTGTTCTTTGCTCATCAATCCATTAATAATTTCACTTGCAAGTGGGACATTTCCACCAAGAGCATCAATAGGAGTCCATTCTTTTCCGTTCCATCTATAACGTATACCTGTATCAAATACTTGAGTTGTCCATCCAACCTCAGGGTAGGGGAATTTACTAGCAATTTCATCATATGTATTGACGTATGGCTGATAGATTAAGACTGTTGTTTCATAACCGTCCTTAACTAACTCTGCAGCATCATTAGCTTTTTGAGTAGCAATCAATGCTTGATCAGTTGCATGATTTGAATTATTTATAGCAATGACAAGATTGTTCAAATACTCTTCGTAATTATCCGTTCTATCAATTAATTCTTGAACTTGTGATTTGCTTTTTTCTATGATTTCATGCAGCGTCTCTGTCGAATCAGATCCATCGTAATGTGCAATTCGAGTAGAAGGGTAGAGGATTAAACCTCTTCCTTTATATACTATTGACATTGTTTCAGCTTCTTTTGACACATGAAAGTAAACAAATCCATTTGTGTAATCTACGTAGAATTCATTTTTATCTAAGTTGTACTTCATAAACTTATCGTAGTTAATTTCAAACATACCTGTGATCCTTACCCTAAACATCTCATCAGGAATTTCTAATAAAAAGACACGTTGATTCACTACACGAACAATATCTAAACGGTCTATAAATGGATCATTTGGCAATCCACTACGCCATAAGATATGAATAGGATTATTAAATTCTAAATAATTTATAGGTAGTGACAATTTATCACCTTCTTTCTATCCTCCAATATAAACATTAGCACTGAACCCATCTTTTACAGTTGTACTAGTATTTGCATGTGTTTGAATTGTAGAATCTTTAGTTGCTACTAAAACTCCGCCAATATAAACATTTTTACTGTTTCCACTGGACACTTTTCCATTAGCATTATTATGCTGTCCGCCTGCATAACGTTCATTCGATGACAGGCTATAAGAATCCGATTCAACTGTACTGTCTCCAAGTAGAGCAGGATTTTTCCCTTGAATAAATACATTGGATTGTTTTGCTTTTACAGTTCCATTAATCGTAGCGTTAGCACTATAGCCTCCAACCCAACTATAGACAGGTTCACGATTAGTACAATAGCCATCATCGTCCCATGATGTACATTGAGTACCTGTCTGAATGTATCTTTCAGTACTAATGTGAGAGTTAGCAGTTGATTGATTTATAGATGCTCCATTTAGTGTAATCAAAGCCATATAATAACCTCCTTAGTTAATGTCGATACGATTACCATTTATTTTTATACCATTAGTAGTCATAGATATTACATTGCTGCCAAAGGATAGTTCTAATTTAGAGTTATTCATTGTAATACTTCCACTACCGCCTTTGAGGGAAATAGTTCTAGGTGAATTAAGTTCTATAGATTTTTCTCTATCAGTTGTTAAGTTAACGGAATGTTTTTCACCATATTCGTCTACATACTCAGTAAAGAATCCATTTGGAGTTTTATATTGTTTAGCTTTATTATAATCAGTGTTAGCTCCCGAACCTGTACCCCAAATAGCAACAGGGTAGGCTTCCACACCAGAACCTTCAAAGTACATTTCGTATTTCGCTTGTTCTGATGAAGGATTTTTTAAATCAAATCTTGTCATAAATCTTAAGAATTTTTGTTTTATATGAACATAGTTGTAAGGATCATCCTTATCGTATGTTCTTAATCTCGTAACAGTTAAATCAGAAATAAAGCTATCGTCCTTATCCAAAGACTCTAAAATAGATTCATCCAACTCACCGTTCATAATAAACAGTTTTCGTGCATACAAGTTTCCATCTTTATTTATCCAAAATCTAGGCTCTTTTTTTACGTCAATAGCTATGCCTTCGTTAGCATTTAGGCGAATTTGTTCACCGTTATTTCCATTGATAGTAATGCCTTTCTCATGGTCAAAGATAATCTTTTCACCTAGTTTACCATCAACAATTTTTAAATTATGAGTAGTAATGTCTTTAGCATATAATCTACCATCAATACCAACCCAAAACTTTTTATCATTATTCACATGGATAGATATTCCGACATTACCGTTTAATCTAGTTACTGATTCTTTGACTCCATCTCCATCAGGATCACCAAAAATAGTAATACCATCTTTCCAGTCAAGTATAATTGAGTCACCCAAATCACCATCAACAATACGAAGATTTTTTGTTACCAATCCTTCCGCATAAAGTGTGCCATCTTCCCATTTAGAGTCACCTAAAGTTGCAAATAGTTTACTAGTCCATTTCCCATTTTCCCATTTTTGAAGAGCTAAACCATTCGTTGCATTAAGGTACGCTCGATATTTACCATCACTTCGAACAGCAATAAAACCAAAATCATTCATAATAAGATTATTGTTGTACGATCCCATTTGAATACCAGAGTAGAATAGGGAGTCTTCAATTGCTTGACGTAGACGAGTAGCTTCATCATAGTAATCTTTAAATTTCTGCACAAAAAAACCACGATCGTCAATTGAACTCGTGGATTCAGTAAGTGGGTCAGACATATCTATATTTAAGCTTTCTGATTCTAAATAACCGTTATTTATGACTTTTATATAGTTTGAAATATAAGTCATTAACTCTAAGTAAGCATTTTTTAAAGCACTTGTTGAATATTTGTCAGTGGTAGAGTAAACGGTAGGGAAGGTTTGTGTTTTTGTATCAAATTCTGAATCTACATCAGTAACATTGTCTCTATCGCTTCTTATGTATTTCTGTGCTTGCTGAAGAAGTAATTTGTAATCGGAATGGATTTTATACAGCTCTTTAATCAACTCTAATTTTTCAAGTGTCGTCAATTTACCATCAGCAACAATTTTATCAAATAAGCCAATATTAAAGTAATCATTCTCTGCGTCTAAGATGACTTCATCTAAATTATTTACAATTTTAATATTCTCAGCCACCATGTTTCGAGAATATAACGTACCATCTGTATTAGCCCACAATACCTTTTTCCAGTCATCGCCATCTTTTTTGCTAACTGAAAAACCTTCACATGTTGTCAGTGCAACTCTGGTGATATGATTCTGAGATACGAGTCCAAAACATTCGTTTTCTTGTGGAATTAAGTTTCCGTTTTCGTCTTTTTTGTTCTCTGAAACTAATCCTAAATGCATCACTTCATCACCATAACGATTATAAATTGTAGTCCTTGATCCTTGTGTTAGCCATATCCCTGATTCATCTTCGATAATTAAGTTGACTCCAGAAATTATTTTTCCGAAAATGCGCTCGCCAAATACGCCGTGTTTTGAAATTGCGTGCTTCCAAGACTGTCCATCATCATTAGTTATGGCTAAAAATCCGTTTTGAATAACAAGCCAACTTAAAGGATCTTCCAAGTCTCTCACAATAATCCCACGTTCACTTATTTCGATCTTCTGATTGTAACCTGCCATTACAGCATTTTTTAAAGCATCCCATTCATTATTGATGATGTCATTGATAGCACCGTTATTCTCTTCAGATAAATTCCATTTCCACTTATCCATCTGGACTATTGTGGAGGTATTACCTGCTTTATTTAATTGTTCTAACCAATTGTTACCTTCATCAAATTCATTTTCAATAACGACTGAGATACTTTCATTTTCAAAATCATGAGTAATCTCAGTAATCTTTGCTTTAACATTTACTTGCAATCTATCATATCTAACTCTTATGATATCTCCTAAGCCTAATTTATCCCAATCATTTTGACATTCAACTATAGATAGAAAATCAATTAAATTCATATCTAATTTTATTTTTGGTTCTAGATATTTTCTAAATACTTCATATCCTTCTTCAATCAAGTCTTCATCATCTACAATAGAGTCATTTGTATATTCCTTTTCAATTTCAAAATCTGATAACTCTTCTAATTGTTCAACAGTAAAATTATTCTCCCTAGCTAAATGATCCCTCAAATCGTTTAATTCATCTTCATAATTAGCAAGTTGGTATCTTAATTCTCTAATGAATGCTTCTTGAGTTGATATTTCTGCTCTTTTTTCTTCTAATCTTTGGATAATATCCCGATGGTTATGGGAGGATGATTGAAAGTTAGCATTGGATAAATCTAATTCGTCCTCGATAATTATTCTTTGAGTATTCAAGGCGCTTAGTTTTTGTTCTTCTGTTTGAACTATAGATTTTTGCGTAGTGACCATTGTAGTTAAGTTGGTAAACTTCTCAGATAAAGATTCCACTAATACTTTATAATCTTCTAAAGCAATGCATAAACTGTCACTTAAATGTATCGAATGACTAATAACAACTTCATCTTCACGTTTGAAGGGGTGGAGGTAATATCTATAATCTTCTAGATACGATTGTCCAGTTGGATTTAATCTATGTATTGATAAACCATCTTGACCATAAACTTTTAAACGTGTAATAGTATCAATTGTATTTGTAGCTAAATTAAATGACTCTAAATATTTGCCATCTCTTATGTAAAAACCTTTATCCTTACCGATGTTATCAGGTTTATAAAAGTTTATTTTATACTCAACTGAATCCCATACAATTAATGCATTCCAAACATTAGCTAGATCATAAATAATTTCTAAAACATTATTTGAGGCAACTTCATAACTTCGGTAAATTTCTTCGAAGTAACTGTCTACATATCCTAATTTCCATTTTGTGTTTACTGACGACAGAATTTCATTTGTTACTTGAGATAAAGTTTTACTGACAACTTCAAATTGTCTTATATTCTTATCGCTTAACTGAACACCAAGGGATAGAGAAGTGAACTCAATATACTCATCTTCGCTATATGATTTATTAGATTCATTAATTAGAAAATATTCTGTGACATTGCCGAATTTCAACTTAAAAAGATATCTGTTTTTTATTTTATCAATATTTTTGTTATCAACAGGAATTCCATCTTCAATTAGTACAGTAGGTATCTTAAATGATAATTCATTTAAAACTGGTACTTTAGTGCTGTAATTGATATCATAAGCTTCACTAATTCTAGCTATTGTTTTCTTGTCAGGTCTACAAAGGAAAATCCTAGCATTATCTGGTTTTAAATTGTAATCTATTTCGCCTAGTTTCAAGTAATCATCACCTCATCTCATTCTTGAATAAAGACGTATCGATGTCTAATATCCATGTCAAAATCTCCTTTACCTTTTAAGAAATTATCACCAATTACTAATCTCAAATACTCATCATTATGGTCATCGAATCTATATACTCCTAGACTTTTCCTATCAGAAACTATATCTTCTTTTTGACAATCTATGAAAACTTCTTCATTATCTATGAGATTTTCAATAATCATTTTTTGATTTGTATTCATATTAGTAACCTCAACAGTACCATTTCCATTCTTCTTCCTAATCCACAGCTTAGGCTTTATTTCAAAATCACCTAAATTTTCTAACGACTCATAAGGGTCAAATGAGATAGAGAAAGATTGGACATAGGGTTTTTCATTATTTTTTTTTGCATTCATAACAATTCTGTATCTGAAAATTAATCCATCTAATGAAAGTCCATTCAATAAGTCATTATCGTTAAAGTTTATTGGCTTCCAAGAAGTCCAATTTTCATAATCGTAGGAAACTGAATAGTGAAATTGGACTTCTTGATTATGTATATTTATAATATTCGAAAGTATTGTAGTTAAATACTTAGAAGAAACATTGGATATCTCATAGCTTTTAGAAATATAAGAACCTGTTGAATTTATTAAAGAACTCCATTTCATTCTAAAAACTCCTATTCTATTTTTCCAAATGGTCTAAATTCGCAATTAGTTCCGACCCTTTTCCAAATAATATTTTTAGCCTTTCGCCATACAACTGAACCATCTACAAATGCAGTATCGTTTTTGATAGACGCCCATTCAGGTTCAGTAGGGGAGGAATAGCCTGCTGTTTCGCATATGTAATAGTGTGTCTTGTTACCATTTGTAGGGAATACTAAATTTCCTACTTCATAGTTGAATTCATTGCGCCAAGTTGAACCAGTTACTTCATAAAACTCTTGATCTAATACAGTAAGGAAGGTAGGAGGAGTGGTTGAACTTTTACCATCTACAACACATTCATATAATCCACCATTATCTACAGGAGGTTTTACTAAATTGCCTATACTGTAATTTTTATTAGGCAGCCAATTTTTAGCTTGAATCCCTTCTCTAGTTACAACCCATCCGACAAATGAGGTGATTACTGGAGTTTTATTCCATAGTATATGACCAACTTTGTAAAGTTTATTGTCACTCAAATCTTCTATAGAGTTGGTGGAATTCTTCATGTATTGTTCTATTTTTTTAAAATTGTCTCCATAACTCACAATTGTCTGTTTTATATCATCGTCACTAAAAGATGACTCAGTTGTAATATTTAAATCAAGTTGATCTGTAGTTTCCATATTTATAATTCACCCCATCTCTTTACGTTGGGATATAACGCTCCCCAAGAGTTGTCTACTTTATCAATAGTTAATCCATTAGATGTGATTTTTGTATTGATAAAACTTCCTTGTTCGAATGTACTCACATCATCAACAATTTGATAACCTACATTAGAATCTCTAAATTCTAAGTTATTAAATACATGTTCATGTGAATAGGTATAAGGTGAGTCACATCTAATGTTAAATTCAACATGACCTTGTTTTAAACCGTTATGTAGCAATTTAGAATCGCCTTCAACAAGAGCGTTGAACACTCTGTTTGGATTACTTTCCAAAACTAAAGGTTTGTAATATGGCTGAAATAACCAACGTGTAATTTTCCTTATATCCTTATCTTCAACCCAACTTTCTAAATAAAAAGACAAACTAAAAGAGAGTGGTTCATGTTCCACTCTCTGAAAGTAAGGTTTCTCGTTATTAGCTACTTTTTTTTCAATTATTTTACGTGTAGGGAGAAAGATCTCTTCATATAATCCACCTTTAGACCAAGCAATTTTAACACCCATATCTTTCGATGAGATGTTGTCGTACATAAAATGAATAGACTCCAACATTACTTTCTCACTCCTTTTCTACGTAATAAATCATCGTCAATCATTTTATTGAATCGACTTAAGTCATTTTTGTCACCATTCATTTTATCAATATTGAAGTTTATTTTGATGTCACCATATGTATCTCCACTAACAACAGGAGATGTTTTTTGTGCAGGTGCGAATTTTGATAGGAAAGGGGATAGGTTGCTCATGACCTTATCCATTACATTAATTGAATCAAAGAATCCTTTGGTATCAACTTTATTCAACATAATTTCATTTGGATGAGCTATGATGGCTTTACCACCTTTACCATCGATACCTGTTCCATTCCAATTCATAAATCCACCAGTATCAAGCGAAGCTATCTTTCTTTGCATTAGCTCTCTAGTTTTAGCATTATCAATCATACCTAAATTGGAGTCAAAGAATGACTTCATTTGATTGACTTGTCCAGAAGTGTATGTACTCTTTATAGCATCGAATGTCACATTTTCTGAAATCTTTGAACCACCGTTTCGACCTTGTTTGGCAACGCCGTCAGCTTTTGCTTTTAATGCTGTTTTAGTATTAGCGCTCAACGATGTATCAGGTACTAATTTTTCATAAATAAATTTACCTAGCATAACTTGCATATCTGCTTTAGATAAACTTCCATCATTCGTAGATTCATGTTTATTGCCAGAAATACTACTTATAAACTGCTCAATAAAACTATCATAATTACCGCCTAACATTCCTTTACTACTATCAAAGTATTCATATAAAGCGTCCATATCGGCTTGAGTAAGACCTTTAATGGAATCATTAAAATTAACGTCATCTTTAGTGAATTGAGTGCTGCCATTTTTTCGACCTTGCTCAGCCAATTTTTCTGCCATTTGACGAATATTATCTTTTTCACTGCCAGATGTGTTAGGAGCAACGTTGTCAAATAAGAATTTACCTAATAATACTTGTAAATCACCCTGAGATAGATTGCCATTAGATGTTTGAACTTGATTACCGTCATAAGGATTGAAGTTGAATGAACCATTATCAGATGCTTTTTGACTATCATTAAATTCATCAATTAATTTAAGTGCTTCGTTTAAATTATCAATTACATTTTGTCTAATAGAAGTTCCGACAGCTACCATAGTACCGTCTAGAGAATCTTCTAAAAGTGGCATAGTATTAATCATTTTTTGAACATATTCTTGAAATTCAGCATCAATTTTCTCAAAATGACCAGAAAGAATTGCCTCTCTCATTTCGGCAAATTTTCGTTCATCATTAAGTAAATCTTTGTAATGCTTCTCCCAATATTCTTTTTCACGATTAATCTTATTGATTACATTTTCGTGCTCTTTATCTTGAAGTTCAATTTTTTCATTTACTTCTTCTTCTTTAGCTTCTAAGGCATCGTTTAAAGATTCTTTACGTAATTCGACTTCACGACTATGACGTTTTTCTTCAATTTGCTTGTCAATTTCATCTAATTGTTCTTTTAACTTTTTACGTTTAGCTTTACCTTCATGTGAATTATCTAAAGCTAATTCGTCAAATTGGCTTTGAACATTATTACGCTCTTTTTCTAAGTCTGAAATTTCCATGTCATAACTTCGTTGAGCTTCTTGACGATCAATAAGTCTTAGCTTATCTTCAACGTTCTTTCTAAACAAATCCATTTCATCATTAAGATTTTTCATGATTTGCTCGTGCTTTTCATTTTCATGCTTAATTTCATCATCAAGAGTCTTTATATGCTCATCTCTACGCTCTTGAATGTATTCTTTATATGCATTGATAGCTTTATCTGCAACACTTTCAAGTTGCGATTTATTAGCTTCCTCAACTTGTTTTGTATACTCTTTGATGGATAGGGTAGCATTTACATAAGCTAGATGTTCCTCTGCCATTAGCTTGTTAATTTCCTTAATACGTTCAGCCTTAACATCACGCTGCTGTAATTCTGCAACTAAAGCGTCTCTAGTTGCTAAATGCTGTTTAGCCATTTTTTCATATTCTGCAAGAATAACTTTCGTATATTTGACGTAATCAGCAGAGCCTTCATCAAACATTTTACGAATTGCTTCAGCTTGATTAATTGCAGATTCCATTATGCCAATTTTTTCATCAGATTGAGTTTTAATATTAATTAAAATATCATAATCTCCATCTTGAATTTCAATCTGTAATTCTTTAATACTTAGTGTCAATTCTTCTATACGGTTTTTAGCATACTCTAAAGCGTCACCTTGCAACTCATTTTTGTTTATTAGAGCAGTTAATTGAGTTAATTCGTAGCGATTAGAGTTTTGTTTTTCTCTCATCGCATTGTTTATACTTGCAAGAGTTTTCACATATCTAGCGGAAGAAGTATCCAATTCTTCAAGTTTAGCTTTTTCATAGCTAATAGTCTTATCTTGTATTTGACGTAACTCATCATACTTTGCGATGTATGATTCAACTTTACTATTTTGAATCTTCTCATTTACATCTTTTATGCTTTCAGCAACATCCCACCAAGCCAATGATAATTCACTTAGTTGAGTAGTCAATTCACCTTTTAAAGCAGGGGACAAATCTTTACGTTTAAGTTGATTACGAATAAAGTTAGCTTCGTTATGCAGTAAAGTTTGCTTATACTTTAGATGCTTAGTTTCTTTTTCTAACTCATCCCGATACGCCTTTGAATGCTCCGATTGTTGAGATGCGAGAATATTAGACATCTGAATAGAACGGTCTACGCCATCAATAAGATGATCGTAATATGCGAGATTAGATTTAACTAATTCTTCATTCAAATTATCAATGATAGATTGAGTATTGAGAGCGTCTCCCTGTAGTGACAGTAAATCTGATTTAGCTTGGTCAATAGCCTGCTGAGAAGTATCAATACCAATTCCTGCACCGCCATTAGTGCCTGCAAATTGATTATAATATTGGTTAGCATAGTCTTGACGTTTACCAACAGCAGAACCACCAGAACGTTCAAATAATCTCTCAAATTCAGATGCATGTTGGGAAGATGATAAATCATTTCTTTGTAAAGATGCTAAAGACTTTTTCTCAGTAGATTGCAACTCTTTCCAAGCATAGTCCAATTGAACTTGCATATCAGTCCAAGATTTACCTACTGATTTAGCGTAATCTTGTAGTCCTGTTTTACGCCCACCTAGCCATTGGAAAATACCTGACGCTCCTGAAGACTTATTGACAGCACTTGAATTAAAGCCTGATTCCTGTTGAATATTACCCATAAGTCCTGCGATAGCTTTATCATTTAAACCTTTATTTTTGAAATAATTCCAAACTACAGCTTGTTGACTAGAAGCAGAGGAGGTTACCGTACCATTACCAGAACGAATAGAATTTAAAGTAGCAGTAGGATTAATTGTTTGACCTTTAGAATTATTTTGTTCGTAGTGTAAGTGGGGTCCTGTAGAATGACCAGAGCTACCAGACTTACCGATTTGAGTTCCTGCTTCTACTTGATCGCCAACTTTTACTAGAGTGCTATCTAAGTGTGCTAGTAAATGTCTAATTCCATTTTTATCTTCAATAACTACTAAGTTGCCGTAAGTCCAGTCCATCTTCTTGCCATTTGTTTCTGATGTTGCTGAACCTGCTTTGATGACTGTACCAGACGCAGGAGCATCTACACGAGTACCTTTAGGCATAGCAATATCTACGCCACGATGATTATCTGAACGTTCTCCATAACCAGAAGTAATTTTACCACTATATCCATTAATCTTACCGTTCGAAGTAGATGGACTTGAAACGCTACCAGTTTGCTGAATCTTACCTGAAGCAATTTGAGATTGTATAGCTTTAGCTTGCTTTTGTTGTAATGCTAGCTTTTCCTTCTCAAGCTTAATTTGAGATTCTAGTGATTTCTTATATTCTTTAGACCATTCGGGATACTTAGATTGTAACTTTTGCTGCTTTTCAATTGCTAAATTAAGTTCTTCTAATTTTTGCTTATACTTATCAGTAATCCAAATGGATTTTTCTTTTTCAGCATTGTTCTCTTTTGTAGCTTTAGTATTACTGCTAGTAGACTTAGAAGAGTTTTCAATGGCAGTAGAGAAACTATCAATTTTACCGATGTTAGTATTTAATGAATTTTGCAGAGCATCTAATTCAGATGTATAATTACTTGTTTTAAATTGAGCTTGACCAAGTAATGTACCTGCTCGAGCAGCCTTCATACCGTAAGTATAACTGTTTGGGTCTCCACCTTTCATGCTTTCCATAGCTTTATTGTACGTATCCTGTAAAGCTTTTTGTAAAACATTTAAGGCTGCGATTTCTTTTTTTATATCTTCTATTACACGCATAGTTTTTCTAGTACTAGATAACATTGCGTCTTGGTCTGCACTCAGTTTACCGTCGCGAGAAAGCTTATTTGCTTTAAGAAGAACCTCATTAGCTTTAGTTTCTTGTTCAATAGCTTTACGTTTCGCATCCGATAGGGCAATAGCTTTACCATCTTTACCAAGTAAATCAGGGTATATCCCTGACAGTTCCTTCATTATAGCTACACGATCATCTAAGACTTTTTTAACTGAGCGTTCTTCTGCAGTTAAATTTTCTTTAACATAGATATCTTGAAGTTGTTGTTCTGTATAGCCTGCTAATTGATTGGATAGTGTGTCGTACTGCCATATTAAGTCGTTTAATGCATCAACTCCTGATTGAGATACTCCTGCCATTTGTTCAGTTACATCTTTGAATTCGCTCATTTTTGAGGCTAGTTCTGATACTGCGTTACCTGATTGTTCTGCGCCTTCACCGAACTCAACTGCGTTAGCTGCAGCTTGTTCAAAACTTATTCCACTTTCTTTTGCAGCTTTCGCTATTTTCTCATGCTGTACAACTGCATTTTCATATGTCTTGTTAAGCAAATCCATTACAGCTTTTCTGTCTTCTTCGTCTTTAATAACATCTTTTAAAAGCTTTGGAAGACCATCCAACATAGCTTTAACATTTGTTGATGTTTTTCCAAAATCTTCTTCTGTAGCATTAGCCATATCACTGAATGATTTAGAAATATTAGCAGTTATCTCATTTGCTTTACTAGATAACTCGTCATTACCGTTATAGGAGAATAGTGTTTCTAAACCATTTTTTAGATCATTAATGTTACTAGAATCAGACATTGAAAGTAGTTGTGATGAGAAAACTTGAGCCATTTCTTTTGTAGAGTCTTGCAATGATGAATTTGTACTAATCATGGCATTTAATGATGCTATATATTGCGTTTTTAGGTTAGCAGTTGACTTATTCATCTCAAGTTCATGTGGTAATACAGCTTTATATGTCTCTTCTAGCATGAATAATAATTTACTGTAGTACTCTACTAAACCATCGTTGCCTGAATTTTTAGCTTCGAGGTGCTTAGTTTTAACTTCATCTAATTTTTTAGCAACTTCGTCAGCAGTTTTATATAATGGTTCGCCTTCATCATTAACAAGTCTAATTACAACGTCTTTTGGTACATCGAGTTTTTTAGCCCACTTTAAAGAGTTATCATCATAATTTGCTAATACCTGTAAACGTCCTTGCATTTTGTCTTTAGCTGAGTTCATATCTGAATTATAAGTATCGATATCTTCATTTCTCTTCTTATTTGCTTCAGCATCAGCTATTTGTTTATCTATCTCTAATTGTTGTTTGAGTAAGTCAATCTTAACTTTAAGTGCGTCACTTGTACCTATTAATTTATTACCGTAGGAATCTTCACCAGTAACCAAAGAAGGGAGCTTTGTGCCAATTTCATTTTGGATATCCCGATATTCATTAATAGTTTTAGAGTCGACATTAGATAATGCCATTTTTTTCTCTAGTTCTTCATATTTCTTTGATAACTCATCAATATCTGTAGCATTTTGACTATACGAATTAAGCATTTCTTTATTAGCAGATTCTAACTCTTCAGCTTTTTGACGAGCTTCGCCCATCTTACTCATTAGTTTTTCAATAACAAAGCCAATGGCAACTAAAGGCAATCCTACGCCTAAAGAAGATATGAACCCTTTAAACGCTATACCTAAACCTTTCCATGCCACTTCTAATCCTCTAGATGTCGCTGTCAAAAGATTAGTTGCAGTGGTAGTAGCTGTTGCAGCACCTCTAAATCCAAGCAATGAAATAATAGAGCTGCCAACGTTAGCGCTTAATGTTCTAAAGTTATTAGATAAAGCGAATGTTGCCATACCTGCAGTGCCTAAAACGATAGGGAGTAACCCAACTCCATTTACAAGACTAGTTATAGTACCTAATCCACCTGAAGCTAATTGAAGAAATGTCACCATGCCATCTGTGAGAAAGGCGTCTCCTATTGATACTGCTAACTTTTCAAATTCAACTCGTGTCAATGCAATTCGTGCTTCGAGTGAACGCATGTAAATTTCATTTTCTCGCATTGCACTTCCGGAACTATTCTTAGATGTTTCGTACATGTCTCTGTACATTGATTTTGCAGAACCTAAATCATCTAATAATGCTTGCATACGAGATATGTGATATTTCTTTTGTAATATAGTAATTACATACCCTCAGTTTCCTGATATTTAGTAGGGAATAGACTATATCTTCATTATTATAAATAATGTGTGGCGCTATTGAGTTTCATGATCATATCAAAAGAGACTTAGACCGTATACTCTAGTCGTTGCACCTTCAAGAGAGTTTCCTCACAAGCTTGGCACAGGATTGTCATATCTTAAATGAGACTTAGATGTTCCCTGTTAGCACATTTATTAATTGTCATTTCCTACAATTCCTTAACGTTAAATGTACACCTTTATAAATAAAGTTCACCACATTTAAAGCGAGCCAATATCAACCCGCTAAGCCTTCCATGACACTGATTCTTTCGACGTCATTCAGCTCTTTCACTTTGTTTGCAACATCAGTATATACATCTATAATGTCGCGCATATTTCCAGATTTGTCAGTAAGAGAGACATCTACCATTTTTAATGCATCTTGAGCCGGATCACTTACTAAACGAGGTAATACGTTTTTAACAAAGTTTCCAACTTCATCCAAATATACCCTAGCTTTCGCTATATTTTAACACTTCACAAAGAAGTGGGAGTAGACTATACCATTAACTCATAATAAAAATCACCTTTAATCACATTCCACTGTTTAATAAGGTGATAAATAAAATATTTTTATGTATTTTTATTTGTTGATATCTTTTTATTTTCTTCACGTAAGAAAACATAATGCTTTTTAAAGCTTGTGAATAAAATGAGGTAGGGGACTTATATCTAGTGCAATTTATTTCAATTCACACATTTCATGTAGAAAGGACATATATATAATGTGTGATCCTTCTTTAAATCATACTTGAACTTCTAGCCACTTAACACTCTTACAGGTTGCTTGAAGTGGAGGTCTTTCTGTTAGAAACTGATAAAAACACCCTCCAAATTAATGTAGGGTGTTTAACGAAAGATAAGTTATTTAGCAGGTGGCAATCTGCATCTCTTGTAAGACCAATAATTTATATTGGTGTGGCGGCTGCCTGTTCCGCCCTTAAATAACTTACCACTTATATCTTATGTTCAATATAACATATCTATGCTTACATGTAAATAACTTTAGTTAATATTTATTCCACTTTTTTAACCCTACCAGATGAAATATAGTTATTAAGTTTAGAATCTTTAATTGGATAAGATGTTCTAAATACTAAATTTCCTTTGGTGTTAATCCTAACTGCAATCATCAAATTTTTATCAATCTTTTTTATAAACTCAATACTCTTTCCACTTGGATGTACACCTACATATTCTGGATTTCGAATGACATCTGGTATTGCTTTAACATGTTCTATGTATTGTTTTTCATTATCAAATTCATTTTTATGCTTATCGATATACGCAAATCTATCTCTCCATATTATAATATCTTTTTGATTTATAGTAATTCCTAGTAAGTCAATTATCTCGTCAGTAATTCTTCCGATAGTATAAACTTCTTTATCTAAATTATCTAAATCAAATAAATCTAACCGATTATCATCTGACATCATAACTCCCCCAATCCACTTAATTATAAGTAAATTGGAAATAATTATCTCTAATAAGCTTTTGATATCAGTATTAAATTTTGATTATTTAAACTAGTAGGGAAGTGGAGTTAGGATGTCTTACTTATCAAAAATACTCATAACTTCCTTCTATATCTATATAGTTAAATATATAATATACGAAATAACTTTATTTAATGTACAATTGCCGATATTATATATTTTATTTAATAAATGGTGGAATGTGATTAATTTTAATTATGAGTTACCCCTTGATAGTCGTTGAGAGCTTACCATATGTATATTACACTTAGGTCTATCTCTGCTGATTTTCACCATGTCCTTTATATTTTCAGATATTAATATCGTTTCCAATAAAAATTACTAATAAAGGCTGTGAGACGAGTTTCCAGCATATTCAGGGTTTGCTATGCACATCGCTGTGCAAAGGGGCGATGAAGTTTACCCGATTGTTTGGTAGACGCTGTAACTGTACCGACAATTGCATTAAGCTGATCAAATTCTAATCCCATTGCACGAGCAGTTGCCCCTGCACGAGATTGACCTTTTGCTAATTTTTCTGTTGTTGTTGCAAAGTTATTGGATATATTATTCCAACTATCAATTATTCCCATAGCTTCTGACGCATCTTTTTTCCACTGCACCAAAGAAGCCGTCATGTATTCCGACGCTGCCTGAGCCGTTATCTCACCTACGTTTGATGCAACTAAACCTGCATCTGCTAACGTTCCTAACTCGTCGCCTTTATAACCTTGACGTGAAAATTCGATATATGCATCAAGCGCCTTGCTTATACTTTGACCATAAGCCTCTGCTGATTGAGTGGCTCTATCAAAAACTGCGCCAATATCTGTTCCATCATCTACTACTTTTTGAATAGAGACTAATTTTGAGTCGATATCAACTAGTATGGAGGCGAATTCCTT
Source organism: Lysinibacillus sp. FJAT-14222 (assembly GCF_001278875.1). Taxonomy (NCBI): domain Bacteria; kingdom Bacillati; phylum Bacillota; class Bacilli; order Caryophanales; family Bacillaceae; genus Lysinibacillus; species Lysinibacillus sp. FJAT-14222. Next base: position 88,846 of record NZ_LIYL01000044.1, read on the forward strand.
GGCAGTACGGACAGTGCCATAAAATATTGTACTGGCGCTCATCCAGATAGGAAACTTCTGCATGGCTACGCCAAATGCCTCCATTACTCCAGTAGAGCCTTTAGCAGCTTGAGTGGATTCGGCATGGAATTGTTTAACTTTCTCTTTTAAAGCATCAATTTCTTTTTGACTATTCTTCAGAGAAGTAGGATTAATAATATTTAACTTACTAAGTTTCTCTATCTCTTTTCTTAATTCCTCAGCTTTGGACTTGTCCATTGTACGAGGGAATAACTTTTCAGTTCTTGTTAATTCTGAATTAAGTCTAGAAAGGGAGTTTTGCTGTTTTTCAAATGTATCTAAATTCTTTTCACTATTTTTTAACTTATCAAATTTAGTACTCATTTGAGTCAACAAATTATTAACATGAGCTAGGTTGCCAGTTTCAATTCTTGATAGGGAATCAGCAAATTTGCTTATTTCTTTATTAGTGAGCAATCCTGATTCTTTCATTTTTTGAAGTAAATCATTAATCTCACGAGTCTTAGTTTCAAATTGTTTTAAACTGTTACTATCTTGTCCTAGTTGACGGATATTTTTAGAGGTATCAGAAATTAATTTGTTCAAAGTTTTAATGTCTTCAGGAGTATTGATCTTCATATTATTAATCGAATCAATATCAGATTTAATCTTTGTAAATAAAGTATTGCTTGAAGGCACATTAAAACCATTTGTTACATTTTTTAATTTACTATTTAATCGCTCTACTTCATTACCAATATTTTTAAATGCATTAGAAGTTTGAGCATCAATTTGTGTATTCTTAGCAAATTTATTTATTTCTTTATTTAAATTACCTAACTCAGTTACTGTAGTAGCTAATTTTGCATCTTGAGTAAACTTAGCTAAATCAGAAGAGGTAATTTTTCCTTGACGCTGTAATAGTTCTAAATTATCCGTAACAGATTTATATTTTTCTTGTAATTTAATATATGTATTTATTTCTTTTTCTACAGAAGAGAAATCCCTATTAGCCGACTTCATTCCTGTAATTGAATCGAAATTTGAACCTGCTACTTTATCCAATCTACTCAAAAACTTATCTACAACAACAGGATTGAATGCATTATTCTTATCTTTAGTAAACTGATTTAACTTTTGAGATAATTCGATAGCTTGCTGATTAATATTTGCCATTGAATTCTGCATTTTATTTTCATGAGTAGTTTCTTTATTAATACTTCTCATGGACTCTAATACTTTATTTAATTCGGTATTATTGATAGAAGAACTAATACTATTCCTGAATTGCTCATATTTCTCTTTTGATAACTCACCTTGACGAGCAAATTTGTTTAACTCTTCAATACCTTTGGTTACATTAACTTTTAAGTCTTTTGAGCTAATATTATGTACAGTTTGATTGATTTGTTTTAGTCCAACCAATGTGCCAGAGGGGTCAAGGATAGGTTTTAGTTGAGTTTCCTGAATTTGGTTTAATCCAGTTTTCACTCTGGTAACAACAGCATCTATCTTTTCTATTCCTTGTGAGTCTACGACAGTCTTAATCTTGTATTCGCCATTTTGCTGCTTAACATGATTCTTCAACTGATCGAGAGATTTCATTGACTCAACGACATCTTGTTTAATACCTTGAGCTAGGGTAGGGGAGTGAGACTTCTTTGAACCTACATTGCTTAATTCTTGATTTAATTGAGTGACTTGCTTCTGTAATGATTCAATTTCTTTACGCATATTCTCAAAGGTGTTACCGTTACCTTTGATTGCATTTAATTCAACATCTAATTTTAAGTCTTTTTTTAACTTGTCTAGATAACTTTGAATATTATTTTTTGACGATGAGTCGTTTACGCCCAAGGCAATCAACAATTCAATTGGATTTTTTGTAGCCATTTTCATCCTCCTTTATTAATTTGCAAAATAAAAAGAAGAAGGCAAGTGAAATATAATCACTCAACTTCTTCTTTTTATTTTTATGTATTTAGTTTATAAATAAAAACCCTTCCAAATGAAAGGGAAAGCAGCTGCTGTATAAAATTGTCTTATGTATGCTATTTATGAACAGTTAGGTTTTCATGGAACTTATCAAATTCAGAAACTATTTTATTATAGTCATCTAAATTTAAAGTGCCGACATAACTAGAACCTTTATTAAACTTAACTCTTTTAAAGTTGTCTAATTGAACGTAAGATTCATTTCTTAAATTAGCTTCTCTCCAGTAATCTATTTTAACTCTATTAGACGGTCTTGGAGTAGACGTTATTTTTAAAGCGATAAAATCTGTAGATTCAGTAATTAAAATAAAAACAAGGACAGGGCGATATTTACTGCCTCGTCCTTCTTCAAAAGGAAAGTCAATCTTGTATATATCTCCAACTTTCATAACTCAATTAATCCTCCATCCAAAATTCATAATCGGGGTGAGAAGAATCTATTTGAGCAATGCCATTTTCCACTATAAGGGGTTCTTGTTTTGATGCTAGTTCTTTGATAAGTTCGATGTTTTTAATACTCAATCTAACTTCTTTTGCTTCGATTTTTTCTTCATTTAGAACTCCTAACATTTCTTCATCCTCCTTTTCATTCATTGTCTATCACCTCCCAATATATACAATAGAGATACTATTATATATGAGAGTTTGATAGAGTTTAGTTAAGAAAATTATAGCATATATTAGCATATTATCAAGAATGTTTAACTTTTCCTCCGACAATAAATGATAACTTTGAAGGAGATGCTATAAAAAGTATTCAAATAGGGATCATACTCAACGTGTGAACCCTATTTATAACGCACTCATCTTGCGATATAATTTTAACTTAGTCGTACACAACGTGCGAGCAAGATTATGTAAAAACCCCCAAAATAAAAGTTAGGAGGATGACCAGAAGGTTTTGGTTTTCGATGTACGTGATGCAATTTCACGCCCTAAAGGCTGCGTATGTTATATAAGTTATAGAGTAGGGGAGTAGAGTTAAATATTAGTCATTACTTATCTATTTTACCGTATTGTTCTAAGGAAGACCAATTAAACCCTTTAGCCGTCCTATTATTATTTTTGCAAGCAATAGATATAGATGATGAGCTTTTCAATCCCATTGCATTACTTGCTTCATCTATAGATTGCCAAACTTTTATTAGATTAGAACCTTCTAATTGGACAACTTTCTTTTTATTTAATATACCACTTGAACGAATACCTCTTTCGCCATTGGGAGTATATTCTACGATTCCCATTTTTGCACCTATTTTTAAATATCTAATAACTGTACTACTTGAAACATTTAGTTTCTTACTTATTTCGGTATGAGTAAGTTCTGTTGTTTTATAAATCTCACATACTTCATTTACCATAGAATTGAATGATTTTTTATAAACGTTTTCCCAATTTATAATCTTGAGGTTGAAGAAATTTGTCATAGTACTATTAAATATTGATTTTTTAATATAATCAAAGTCATTAACTCTACAATCAATTTCAATATAATTTTTGATTTTGTTTTCAATTGCGACACTTCTTTTAAACTCATCATTAATCTGTTCTTCTTTTAGACTTCTTCCATTTTTATAAGGATTAACTGAGTGCTGTGCGCCGTGTGTTTCAATTATCATATTTAATGTGGGTAAGTAAAAGTCGTATCTTTTATTATTTGACCAAGAAAAAGATTTTTGAGAATCGAAGTTTATATTTAATTGAGATAAAATTGCACTCATCATTTTTTCAGGTAGGCTAAAGCCATCGGAGCAATTAGTACAAGGTAGTCCTTTTTTTACTATTACTCTAATTTCTTTATTCTTTATTTCTAATCCACAATTAGAACATATCCAATCTGTGCAAAATGTACTTCCATGATGATGTTTATATCCTAATGACTCATCTTTTAGTAATACTGCTACATATGGATGAGTAGTCCATAAATCATTTTCATTAATTATAATTCTTTTGTTTGCACATATTGGACAATTAGAACCTTTATTTCTGTCTACAACTCTCATGTCCCATTCATGACCACAATTACCTAACCACCAGACTTTCTTATCATATCCACAAGTAACGTCATGAGGTGATAAAGTGTTATTTTTATTTGGATGCCATTGCAACGCTAAATCAGGTCTTAATGATGCTAATGAGTTAGTTTCATTAACTTTAAATCCTCTGCAATAAATACACATTTTACTTCTTATTTTATTTGTTGGCATAGCAATATGTTTACTTTTACACTGTTTGCAAATAAAATTTAATTTCATTTTACTACCTTTAGTTACTTTATAAATGTCTACGTCATTTTTCTCAAAATCCCACTCAATGAATAGGTGAGGGGAATGTTTTAGCATTGCATTGTCTTTTAAACTTGATACTCTTTCCATATCTAATACTTCACCAGTTTGAATATTTACATATGTATCTTCACACATAATTAAATTACCTCCTACAGCAATTTATATTTTCCTAATTATATTAAATAGGGAAGTAAAGTTAGGATGCTTTACTTGTCAAGTAGGTTCATGACTTCCTTCTCTATCCCTATAGTTAAATATTAACATATGTAACAACGGAAAACTACTATGAATTATGTATTTATTTCGTTAAACTCAAGATAAATATTTTTTATATGTGTTTTCATTGAATTTATAAGTCTTACCACTTAATTCAAAATAAGCTTCTTTAAACTTTCCGTTCCTTGTTCCACGTTTATAATAATCTACATCAAGATAAAGTTCATTCTCTAAGAAATCGTTCATCATTTCTAAAGCTTTATCTGAATAATAAACTGCTGTACCAACATTACCGCCATGTACTGTTGTGCGAATAACATTTACATATTCATCTTTATAGCCAATTATTGTGTTATAGATTCTTAAATGCTTTGCAATGGCGTCAATAAAATTGAAGTGAGGTTTACTCTTTAATGAATACAATCCAAAATGACGAGCGATATTATCGTTAGTTTTATAACCTTCAGATACAGTCTCTTTATTAAACTCCGTTTCAAGTGTGAGGACTTTATCATTCACTTCTAACATTTTCTTTTCTTGTTCTACCATATTATTAACTATACCTTGTAAAACTTGTAATTCAGTTGATGGTTGATTATTAATTGGTATGATGTTTCCATCACGTAATTCAAAATACTCATTTAATAATTCATCATATAAATCCCAAGATTTATCATCATCAAATATTTTAACAAGTTTTGCATATCCTCTTTCAGATAATAGATAGATGTTTGTTGAGTTTGAAATAGATTGTTTTGTGAAGATGTTATGCTCAATAAGTGAGTCCATGAAAAGGACTGAGTTTTTTGCATCGATAATATCAATATTATCTTTAAAACGTTTACGATTATTGTTAATTGCTTCATTTACTTTAGCTAAACGTTTACTGTGAATTTCAGCAATATGTTTCGCAAGTATTGATTTCTTATCTACTCCAAATCCTCCATGAATATTAGGAATTTCAATCCTCATAACCTTTACTGTTTCTTTAATTGCTAAATTACTCATTAATTCTCTCCTTTGATATTTGTGTATTTTTATAGATAAATTTTATCTACAGTTAAATGTTAACATTTACGAATATCAAATTCAAGTATATTTTATGTATTTTATTAAATAAAATATTACAACCTAATCATTTGAGAGTAGGTTGTAATATATATAGTAGTTAATTTTCATTGAACAGTTGATACTTATCCATAATTTCAGTGACCATTAACATATCATTTTGAGCATTGATAGCATAGTCTTTTGCTACAGAACTATCTAATTCTGACTTTGAATCATAAGATTTAATTTGATGTTCAGAGTACAATTTAGCATTGTATAAAAACGAAGAAAAATAATTATCTATTTCTTTTTCTGCATCATTTACAGGAGTATAGCTAACTCCATTTACATATACCAGAAACTTTCTATATAAATTCTTTTTCTCTTCAATGTCATTTCCAGATGCATTTTTTAGGTTTTTATTAAATTCTCCTAGTTTAGTGTTTGCCTCTAACAGGATATTATAATATTCAAGTGAGATTTTTCTTTCCTGAACACCAACTGGATAACTCGATAAATCTACTTTTGGTTCAGCGCTAGCACTTACTTTTTCATTATTTTCTTTTCCACAAGCAGATAATAGGAAAGAAAAGCATATCAATACCATCCACAATCTGTTAAATTTCATAATTACGCCTCCTGAAATACAAAAATATGTAATATAAGGATAGCATAATTATGAAATTTATGATATATGTTGCAATTTATTCAGTTATTATAATTAAATTTTTTCCCCTTTAGAAGTAATGAAATTTGCAGTATATTCCACATTTAACGCTTCCGCAATACCTAATAATTCCTTTTCGCTAAAATTATCTCTTTTAAATTTATTTGTAATATTTTGAGGAGTAGTATTTAACCTCTTAGCAAGTTCTTTAATTGACACATCCTCTTTCAGTAATAAAATTTTAATTTTTTCAGTCATCATAATAAAATACCTCTCTTTCTGTCTATATTATACACTAAAAAATTTAATAAATCATTAATTAGTTTAAGAATGTATTGATTAATAAACTATTGAGTGTATAATTGCATTATAAAGTTTTGTGAGGTATTCATTTAACAAAACTAAAATAATAAATTTCAAAAAAGAAGAGGAGAATAAAAATGAACACATTAATCACATCGATCAAACTTATTGCAAAAGGTAATATTCCATCACAAGTTGAGCTAATGGGTAAGCCAATCTACGAGAATGGTAAAATTAAAACTTTCGAAATAATTTACCAAGACTATAACTATGACGAAGAAAATCATCTAGATTTCAGTATTGAAAATTTCAACATGACCATAGAATCTCTATCAGAAGCTACATACAAATTCACCAATTACTTCACATTCAATGTTATAGAGGAAGGGATAGTTGAATTTGATTTATGTGTGCTAGTTGAAGATGTACATGATGATCTACTTAATGACATTGATAACATATTTACACCTAGTAGCATCACAATTCAAAACTTTACATTCAAGGATGAGTGTTATTTCTTTAAATTGGACATGCAAGTTGTTGAAATTGTTGCAGCTAGAGTAGTTGATATTTATTAATTTGAATAGGGAAGGTGAGATTAATTTTCTCACCTTTTTATGTATTTCGTATTTTAATTATATAAATTATACGTAGTTTCATTCACCCAAATGTTACCTGTATCAAAAGCAATCTTAGCACGTTTAAATGTGCCTTTATCTTCATTATTTTTAGGTTTATTGTACTCTACTGCAAAAACTAATCCTTCTTCATAAATATAATTTTCAATTTCTTTAATTGCTAATTCACTATACTTTACAGTAGAGACATCTCGACCTCCACGCTGAACAAGATTGATAGTAATATAATCGTCCATATGACCTGCATTTCCTTCAGGATTTATATAGAAGCCTAATTTCTTAGCCATATTAATTGTGAATCCTGAATGCGGTTTATTACTTGTAGAGGAGAAGATGTTTAACTTTTTAGCTACAGCCTCAGCAGTACAATCACCTTCACGAATAATTGCTGTACGATTTACTTTATGTTCAAGTGTTTCAACTTTAGTTTGAACTTCTTCTATTTGTTTAGATTGTAGATATTGATGCAATTCATTCTTTAAATTATTCAGCTGAATAGCTGTTAAAGTGTCTGTTGGAGCTATTTCAAAAAGACTTTGACACTTCCAGATTCTTAGACGTAACTGTTTTTCTGTTTCATCTTCAATTTTAGCAATTTCATTCTCAACAATATCAAATTTGCCATCTGAGTTTAATTTAGGGTTAACTTCACGACGCATAAACTTTTTAAACTTATTAGCATTTCCAGAGTTAGAAGCATACATAGTACCAAAGATGCCTTCTTCTAAAACGATATCTAAACGAGGAACTGATTTATATTGTTCGTATAAGGTCTTTACTGTTTCAGTAACGACCAGACTGAGGTCTTTACTTTCTTTTAATACTTGTTTAAACAATTTTAAATCTTCGCCTGTTAATGTTTTGAATTCAAAGCCATCCTCGAACTCTTCACGATCTTTAATATCAAACCATGCTTTAGAGGGGACAGTATAACCTTCAAAAGCTGTTAGTTCTGGAGCAATAGTTGCTACCTTGCCATCCAGTTCAAATAAATATAAATCTTTGTTTCCTTCTGTAAAGTTTGTAATGTTACTCATAAATATTTACTCTCCTTTAAATTATGTATTTTATTAATTAGTAGATGTGAAGTAAAATTCTTATCTACAATTTAATACTAACAGGAGAATGAAAATAATTCAAGTTTAATTTATGTATTTTGTTATTTAATTTGTGATAATAAAAGACCCCTCCTCATTTAATCAAGGTAGGGGAAGTGAAATGTAAAATTACTTAACCTTAATCATTGTCCGATAATTAGAACTTTCTTCATCGTCATCAGAGTCGCCTGCTGATTTCAGTATATTTTCCATTTCCTTGAAATGTCTACGTGCTATACCTAGACTTCTATAGTCCTTTAAAATCCGTTCAATTTCAATAAACTCCTTAACCGATTTTGAATTTTGTAGTTTGGCTTCGTAGCTTAAAACTTCATTTTTTTCGCTTTCTGTCAGATAGTCAAATGGACGGAATTTGCTCATCAGAACACCCCTCCTAAAATATATGCTGTAAGTAAATATTATGTGTTCAACTTTTATTTTTATCCTCATAACGTTTCATCATTTCGAGCATGTTACTATAGATTACTTCTGCTTTTTCATTTGGTGATTCTCCTTTAGAAGATAATGAATCGACTTCTTCTGTAGATAAAACCTTGCTATCGGATTTTAAATCCTCCATAATGGAATCCTCACGATGAGAATCAACTAAAGCATTTCTTTTTAGATACGAAAATCCACTCAATCCTGCAATAAGACCTAAGATCATTACTTGAGATACTGTGCCACTTGGATTTAAAAGATTGACCGCTGTAATTCCGGCTACAGAACCAACAAATGAGAACTTCTTCTTAATATGCTTGATATCTTGACGATACCCACCTTTTACACCATCGATGATTATGTAGCAGTATCCGCCTAAAGCTCCGAATAATGACGGAATCAAAAATTGATTCATCATGTTAAAACCTTTGAAATAAGTTAAGAAAGAATTGAATTCATCAATAAAAAATACCTTAATTACAACTATTGCTGCGATAAATATTATAATGAATTTAGTTTCTCCGCAATATAAGAAATCAAAGAAACCGTTTTTAGATTGCTCAGTGCTGTCGTCGTCCTTATTTTTATTATTATCAGAAGATGGAGAAGTCATACGTATAAAGCTCCTTGCTATGTTTATGAAGATATATGTAGCAGTTTCTTTATACGTATTATATAACATTAATGTCATTTTGAAAATGCATTTGCAAAACCACTACCTTAGTAATGATTATTGTATATATTTAATAAAATTCTGATATTATCTAAATAACTCAAGTATTCCCCTAAAAAGAGTAGGGGAGTAATTCAATCATTTAGTTACGTATTCAGACTGCCAAAGATATTATTCTTCTCTTCAGCGTGGTCACGTAAATCATAATGAGCAATCGTTGTAGCCACATTTTCGTGATGCGCTACGAATTTACTTACTAATTCTAACGGAACTCCTTGCTCTAATAAGTAAGTTACTGCACTAGCTTTAAACAAGTGAGGATTTATTCGTCTTTCAAGGATATGAGAAAGAACACTGGAGCATAAATAGTTAGCCCATCCTTCTTCTACAACTTTAATCTCATCTCCATATTTTTTAGTGAAGATATACTCGTGGTCATATCCACGTTTTTCTAACCAAAGTTTTATGTATTTTAATGCTTCAAAGTTGACCATATAAGGTTCAATTTTACCGTCTTCACCACGACCTTTTAAACGTACATTATGACTCATGATATATGTAGCATTTTCATCGATTTCATAAGTTGCTATTTCAGACTTAAATTGAATAATTTCATTACGTCTAGCACCAGTGTTAAATGCTGTAGCTAACCAAGCCATTCCTAAATAATTCTCATCATCTTCTAAGACTTTCATCATTTCAAGATATTCATCTTTTGTAATTTTAATCTTTTCATATACTGAACTTTTTGGAATAGCAGGTAATCCACGAGTAAAGTTTCTGAAATTTTTATATGGATTTTCTTCATCATCGTCAAAATCATCCATTACTACATTTTCTATATAGTTACATAAACTAGAAATAACTGCTTTACGAGTACCAATTGCGGAAGGAGACATTCTACGGTCATCTCGTAAATAAGACAAGTATCTAATGATATCTCTTTTCTTAATCTTATAAATAGGTTTGTTATTTAAGGAGGAACAAATAAACCACCCGAATTGACGCAACATTGATAAATACTGTTTTTTAGTTTGAGGTGAGTGTGATTGAGATGCTATGTATTCGGAAACTAAATCTCTAAATTCTTTATTGACTTCATTCCACATTTCATCAGTTACTTCTGGTAATTTCTTTGCTCTGTCACGTAGCATATTCTTATTAATTTCAATTTCTTTACTGTTATCCTTTTCTGACAATATTACCATTCTCCTTTCATAATAATAAAAAAGACTTGAAGCTCATTTCACTTCAAATCCAAGTTTTCTATATGCATTTTTTATTGCGTTAATAAGGGGTACAGGATTAGCTTGTATTCTTTCAATTGTTATCTTTGTTTTATTTTAAAGCTACATTTACCAAGAGAATAACCTAACTCGAGATATCTTCTGATTGTAGTATCATGTAGTTTTAGTTCTTCAGATATTTCATTTATTGATTTTCCAGAATTCCACATTTCCCATGCTCTACTAGTGAATCCTTTTTTTATCTCAAATGATATCTCATTAAATACATCTGCTTCAAAATTAAAAAACTTTACGATGTCAGTACTCAATATTGAATTCTTTATGTATTCAAAATTACTTTTTTTAGCATCCACTTCTATATAAGTCATTGTCCCGTTTTCTTTTGCTAATTGTTTTTTATATTTATCATTCTCTTGCTCTTCAAGTAAAGTCTTGCCTCCAATACGCTCAAATGATTCTTTATAATGTTGTAATCCGTGTACTTCAATTATCATTTTATGAGAAGGAATATAAAAATCATAACGTTTTCCTTGTGACCAGTACTTTGCACTATCATAATCGAAATCTATATTTAATTCTTTTAACAAACAATACATTATTTTTTCACCTAAACTAACTCCGTCTGAACATACTGGACAATATAACCCTTGCCATTTAACATCAGATATTTTCTTTGAAATAGTAGTCTCGCAATCTGGACATCTCCATATCACTTTCTTTCCACTAGTTTGCTTATACTTATATCCATCTTCAGGGTTTTCTAATAACTTAGCTAAATCTAGATTAGTAGTCCACATATCATTAACACCTTTTAAAATTAGGTTAGTTCCACCATTACAATAAGGACAACCATCACCTCTAGTCCTACGATCAATCGAAGCTACCCATTCATGTCCAAAATCACATTTCCATCGAACCTTATACTTACTTCCGCAAGTAACATCGTTTGGAGTTAAGTTTATACCTATAGACTCAATCCATTCAGACGCAATAGTTGGTCTTAATGAAACTAAAGAGTTCGTATCGTTAACTCTTCTTCCACTACAATAAGGACATTTTTGACCTTTCCTTCTTTGATTTACTGTTGCATCATAACTACTTTTACATTTAGGACAAATCCACCACGCTACTTTTCCACTACTTTTAGTTGTATCGTATACATTCAATTCTGAAACATTATTCTTTTCAAAATCCCATTCAACCCATAAATATGTATTTATTTTTAACATTGCATTATCTTTTAAATTTTTAACTCTTTCCAAATCCAACTCTTCATTAGTTTGTATATTTATGTATTTGTTTTCGCAAATTTCTATCCAACCCCTTATTTCGTATTAACTTTGTATATTACTTAACTGTAAATCCTACTTTCCTATAAGCCGATTTAATTGCATCAGTTAAGTGACTAGGGTTATCCATGATAGACTCAATTGTTTTTTTTACAAAATCTCTACTCTCACTCCACTTACCAGTACGATACCAATTTTCATCTAAGCCATCGACAATAGTGTCAGTAATAAATTGCCCTCTTAATGAATCATAATCATGTTCATAGATAGGGGAGAAGTGTCCTTGTCCTAAAGTTAAGTTTTCGAATAGTACTCGAACTTTTCCATTGTCGATTTCAACCTTAGTAATCTTCATGTTACGAACATCAGATAAACCACCATCATTACCTCTACGTAAATATTCAACAGGTACATATTGACGATAAACTACATCTTGTACAGCTTTAGACATTACACTTGCTAATACTTTTTCAATATTTTTATCTTTAAATACTGTGCTGATAATATCTCCACGTGTTAAATAACGTTGTAGTTGATTTAAATCTTTAAATTGAACCATAATTATTTACCTTTACCTTTAGCTTTAAGCATTTCTGACTCAATCTTATCTTTAAACTCTTCAAGTGCTGATTTTTCAATCTTAATTAATTCAGTCATCATATCTGCTTTTTCATAGAATCTATCAACGACTATAAAAATCTGTTCTTTATCAAATAGCTTATCTAAAATAAACGTAAGCCATCCACGTTTATACATTTCCCACATCGTTGCTGTATGCATTTCAAGAGATTGATTTTTTAATTCACCGTATAAAGAAGTGAAGTGTTTTACTATTAAAAATTGAAGGAATTCAATTACTTGAGCATCGTCTTTCAGATAGTCGATATTTTTAGTTTTTGCTTCCTTAATAAAGCTAGATAAATCCTCAAATAGATTATCCATTTTTGAATAAGAAAATAAGACATCATAATCAATATGAGTTTCTTTTGTGAAATTATGTCGTTTTGTTTCATTTAATAACTGTACCTGATTTTTAATATCAGCCAACTTCAATGGTTTAGACATATTTATATTCTCCTTTTCTCCTCAAATAATAAAAAAGAGAGTAGGGGATTTAGCCCTACTCATTATTATGTATTTATTTAATTAAACTACTTCGACATCAATTACTTCTTTATACTTGCCGTCTGTAACACGAACTGTTGTATTACCGATAGCTACTGCAGTAATTTTACCTTTTGTATCTACGGTTGCAATTGTTGGGTCATCAGAAGTGAAGGTTAACTTTGCATTATCCATTACGATATTACCGTATCCACCACCACGAATGCCGTAAACGGTTACTTGCTCAGAATCATTCGCAATCGTAGAATCTAATACTACTTCAGATGGATTGCTTGCCAACATTGAAATTTCTACCTTTTGATCTCCCATTGGTAAATATTTAATATAAGCATAGTTACCTTTATCATCTACTAAAGATTTACCGTTTAATGTAGACTGTGATGTACCGTCATGTGTAAGTGATAATGACATAGCTCCATCAAGCTTATATCGAGGAACTTCAATTTGTACCTCATAAGCATGATCTCCATCTTCATCAAATAGTCCAGAAGTTAATACTAACTTACATGCTTTAGGGAATGAGTTAGCAGGGATCACCATTTCGTCTACTAATGTCTCATATTGATATACGACCATCGCTGTTTTATCTGCAAGAGTATGGACTGTAATTTCTTTATCATTCGGAATGATTGTTTGATTACCTGCGTCCATTTCTACGTATACATTTCCAATAGGAGTTTCTTTGAGTGCACCTTTACCATTTGCATCAAACTCAACAGTTTCTTCAGTATAGTATTTACTTAGCTTATTTTTAATTTCAGAGCCTGTTTGTAAAGCTAGATACGTAGGACTGAAATCAGCTGCTTCGAGTTGGAATGCAACGACTTTTTGATAGTTGTATACAGTCTGCAATTGTGAACCACGACCTGCGTATACCTCTTGCTCCTGAATTGTTTGTTCCATTGAAGAGCTAAGTAAAGCTTTACCTTTTACTAATAGATTATCAGTTTTAGGATCTAAAAGTAGAGCATCTGCAACTGATACTGCGAATAATTTTTTCATTAATAAAATTCCTTCTTTCTTTAAAATATATGTATTTTGTTAATTACTAGATATTCCTTTATCTGAGACTAATTTATCCAACTGTTCTTTTGACATGACAATATCATCATCAGGATTCTTAGTTTCAATGTGATCTAACCAGTGAGGAATTACAGTTCCTTCTTTAAACGAAACCATTCCTGAATATTGAGCGTTCTGAAGAATATCTGCAGACTTGATTAAATCATATCTTTCTAACTCTTTTCTAAATTGATAAATAGTCATTTGTTTTATATCCTCATAAGAAGACTTCGAAACACACTTATAAGCAATTATCTGTTGTTCTAAATCAGCCATTTTTTTGTTTCTTTTATTCATAAACGCTCTAGCTTCACTCTTTGCTTTATCAAACTCAGTACCTAAACTCTCATCTGAAACATCAATTAGATTTTGCTCGCCAATTATCACTTTAATTTTGTCAAAATCTCTTTCTCTAATTACAATTTCGTCATCAATAATAATCGTATATCTATTCTTTTCATCAACATCAAACCTAATATTTTCACTTCTACTAATCAATTTTATTAGAGTTACTAATTTATCAAAGAAGTGCTTATTAACATCATCTGAACTAATAAGTATCAAAAATGCCAAATAAGACATTTTAATAATCATTGGATTTTGAATTGTATTCTTAGGAAGCAATAGGCATTGTACCGTATCGTATAAGTCTTCAATGTTTTCCATCTGAACAGGGTAGATTGGGATATTACGATGGTATTTAGGATTTCCCCAAACATTATCTAAATCAATCTTCATAGCAAATCCTCCTTTTACTGTAGAGAATTTGTAATATATGCCATTTTGTATCCTATAAAGCCATCTGGAGTTTTGTCAATAGGAGAGGAGAACGCCAATCTAAAATTTCCAATATCAGTGATTTGTTGATTATCTAATATTTCATTTAGTGTATTGCAAATCCAACCTAGCCTCATGTCCTCATTATCTATATCTACATGCACATAGACATCAAAATTATATATCTGGTCAGCTACATATATATTATCCTGTAGTCTTCTAGCGGAGTTATTATAACTTTTCTGTAATTGTCTTGATCCAGTGTAAAAACAAATTCTACAGAATTGAGATTCTAAATCTAAATCGTATCTTTTGTCGGTAGGGGAGATAACTTTTTTGATAATTTCATCTTTATTTTTTAATTCATTTATGTCTTTTTTATCAGGAGAAAGAGGGGAGTCGAATGCATTTTTTGGCACATAATGAAGGAGTCTCATTAGTTTTTTGTTTGAAACTAAAGCCTTGTACAACTCTTCTAAATTACCTTTGAAGTCTATTCCTCATCATCTCCTTCCTGATTATTTACACTTTCAACACGTTCACCAGTAATTCTTAGAGTGCCTATTTTATTAATTGAAGATGATGGATCAATTCTGATAATACGATAGGCATCATTGTATAACTCAAATTTTTCGTTATATTTTATAGAAGGTGCTTCAGAGTATGGGATAATGACCATTACTTGATTATCTAACAAATTCACTGGGTTATTGGTATCTGCAATAGCTGTAGATGCATCATTCATTTTTGTTATACATGGTAATCTTGTGACTTCTCCTGGAATAATGTCATAAACAGGTCTGTCTAAATCGTCATAACCTAAAAACTTTTTTTCATCTGCATACTTTACTGGAAATTCAGCAGTACAAAGTTCTCCTAAAAATTGTGGTGTAATTTCATTCGTATCTTTAGCAATTAATAAGTAAGTAAGTTCACCTTGTGTAACATAGTGTCCCATATCTACTTTTGTATCTGGAATGAAGATGAATTTTCGCTTTTTATATGTATCTTTATCTTTAGTGATGCAATAATGAGTTACAGACTTATCAAGATTTAAATAAACGTCATACCTATTAGGAGAGTTTAAAATTTGTTGTTTAGCAATAATTTTAGATTTATTATGATAAGCGTCTCTTGAATTATGACCATCGTTATTCAAACGTTGTATATATTTATCTCTGTAATTCAAGTGGTTTCACCAACTTTAAACATCCTATTTATCAAGCTAATACAGCGAAAAACTTCTCCTCTAATCACCTTTATATCTGGTTTAGGTGCAAGGCTGTCATCATAAAAATGTTCTAGAATGTTTAAAAGAGTAATAACTGTTACTGTGTCTTCTACTAAATACTGTAACCCATACAGTTCATAACTAAACGACTCAATATAACGTGGAAGTCCTTCATTTTTTTCTTCAAATAAGCAAAGAGTTTCATAGAATCTATCTTTCAAATAGTTAACGTATCCATCTGAAATATTCATACTAAACACCTTGCCTATAATAATATTCAATCATTAATAAGTTGGCTTCATCTATTATCCCTTTACGCAACTCTAATAATTGTTTAAGTTGATTAGCGGGGGAGTGTTGATTATAATCTTTTGACCCAATTTTGTTATACACATAGTCTTCGCTTATAATTTTTGGAGATAGATGTTCTGCGATCATCAGTGTTGCTAATATTTCTTTTTCCATATCAGATAAGCAGATATTGAATTGAAATAAAGCATCCTCTCGATTAGATAGATTTTTTGTAGAGTATGTGAACTTCGGTATAGCAGACCTTAAATAGCCTAATAATATTTCATCTGCAAAAACTGGATTATTCTCTAACTGATTTTTTATATAGTAGTCATTGACTTTATCAAGGAATAAACCGAAAATGTCTGAATATGATGTAGATGTCATAAGATAACACCTACTTATTCTTCGTTTTCATAAATTTTTATCTTGGATTTATTCTCAATGATATCAATTTTAGCTTTGCTATCTAAATTCACTTCACGAGCAGCCTCAACAAACTGTAATAAGATCGCATTTTCTGTAATTTCTCCGATAGCTTTTTCTAATTTTTTATAATTTCCATTTACTAATTCTTTTATTTCTTCATATTGAAGAATATTAGCATTAGCTTTTTCGCCATCTAAAGTTTCTAGTCCATATTTAACACGAAGGTCTTTGTCATCAATCCAAATCAAGCCTTTTTGAATAATTGCTTGATTAATGTTGATGTAATCTAATTCTTCTTCTGTTAAATTTAAGAATGCTCCTTGTCTTGGTAAAATACGGAATGATTCGGGTAGTGGATTTAAATAAAAACCTACTACACTATGTACATTATTAATAACTTTTACTTTTTTCATATTATCCTTTTCCTCCTATTAATTTAAAAAAGAGGAGTAGAATAATCCACTCCCACATTTATCATATTAAACGATTGTATACATACCTAAGTTATGTACTTGTAAAACGTTCACTCCTGCTTTTTGAATAGCTTTCTTTGTGATAGAACCATCTTCAAATGATTGCTTCTCTAGCATCTCAGTTCCGCCTTCTTTTGTAACTTTTACTGGCTTATCTGAGCCTACAGGAACAACAAAGATTAAGTTATTGTCTAACTCCCATTCAGTGTTAGACTCATCTACAAATGTATTAGGTAATTGAACTAGAGCTTTACCTTCCCATGTTCCAATGAATCCATCACGATTAAATGCATCTTTCATAGAATCAGACATTAATGCTTGGAATCCAGAATCAGAAGTAATATTTGATAATGCAACAGACGTACCTACAATTACAGGTTTACCATATGCACCTACAGTATTAGCTACTGAGCGAAGTTGTGCTAAAGAGAATGCACCTGAGTATTTATTAGCAGTAGGAGCATCTGCCATCGCAGCAACAAATGAAGCTTGAACATCTTTTAAGATTTCATCTAGAATAGCATCAGCCATTTCGTCTACAATTTCAGTAAATGCTTCTGCGCGACCAGATAATACGTCATCCCATTCAACATACACGCTTGAACCGATAGCACGAGGTTGAGCAGGAATCTCTTGTTTATAGATTTTTTGACGACGAATCTCTGAACCTAATGCAACGTATTCTGCCTTAATTTTGCCATTACGCACACGGAATTTCTTTTTAGTACCATGAGGTACAGGAGCAATCTCTGCAAAGATTTCTAGCGCATCTTTTAATTTTGATTCTAATACTACATCAACATTTTCAGTGATGATTGCATTAATTTCTTTTTTATTTCCTTCATAATCTTTCATTAATTCAGAGAAGATTTCCACTAATTCTGATTTACGCTCGTTAATAGAAACTCCTTCAATTGAAGATTCACCTTTACGTACATCAGAACATAATTCTAAAACTTTTTTATACTTTACCATAAGTTATTTTTCCACCTTTATTATTTATGTATTTTATTAATTATTTTTATGCTTGTTCAACTTGTAACGCTACTGCTTCTTGACCATTTAAAACTGTGCGCTCAATTACTCGGAATACTTGCTTAGTTGTAGGTGCAGTGGTATCGAATGCAAATTTACCGCCAATAACACCATAAGCATAATCGCCTTTTGCAATTGAAGCAAATGTAGTACGAGTACCTGATAAATCTACTTGAGTAGTAGTGAAAATATCACCTTTTTCAAATTCATAAGTACGAACTTTCATTCCTTTTGCTTCATTGATAAAATCAGACTCATCTTCTGAATCATATAGATTTGTAACTGAAGCTACTAATACCTGATCTTTCGTTGCATCTGTAGTAGGAGCAATTTTGCCTGTAGTATAATCAATTTCTGCTAACACTCCATTTTCAATAGCAACATCTGCATCATAGTGATAAACGTGACCTGCCATTAAATCTAATCGAACAATACCGTATTTTTTTACCATAAGTTATTTTTCCACCTTTATTTTATGTATTTTATTTATTAATTTTTATTACTTAATTTCATACTTTTGTAGAATGGTTTGAGGTATTAAATTCTCACCTTGTTTAGCATTTACAATAATGTCTTTAGTCGTAATAGAGTTTACTTCTGTGATTGATTTACTTTTAGCAACCTCATTTACAACAATCTCATTTAACTTTTGTGCATCTAGCGATTGCAAAGCCTCTTGAACTTCAGTTGTTTTAAACGTTTCTTCTGAAAGTAACTTTTCATAACGAGATGAAAGTTCTGTTAACTTAGCTTCTTTTTCAGCAGTTTCTACTTGCTCCTTATATTTACCTAATTTTTCAACAGTAGAATTTAACTCCGTTACTTGAGATTCTAGAGCTGTTTTAGCCTCTTGTTGTTCAACTACAGTGGAATTTAACTCAACTACTTTTGCTTCCAATTCTTCAATTTTGTTTTGAAGTTCAACTACTTTTGCTTCATTTGTCTTATCCATTTTAGACAACTCCTCCT
The DNA here is from genome assembly GCF_001278875.1 of Lysinibacillus sp. FJAT-14222. Classification (NCBI taxonomy): domain Bacteria; kingdom Bacillati; phylum Bacillota; class Bacilli; order Caryophanales; family Bacillaceae; genus Lysinibacillus; species Lysinibacillus sp. FJAT-14222. The sequence goes on from NZ_LIYL01000044.1 coordinate 108,142, forward strand.
TTGTACTATTTAATTCTGTTTGTAATTTATTTAACTCTCCATTAATATTAGTACCTACAACTTGATAAGTAATTTCTACTTGTTGATAGTCAGAAGATAAAACTACTGTGTCATCATTTAAGGAGTAGTCAATTTTATATAATTTATTTGAATCGTTCCATTCTTCAACGATAACGTACGTCTGAAATACTTCACGAATCCAATATTTATAAGATCGCTCTTCTGTTGTAGGGTTTACAGGATTGATAAAATTATAGATTTGTTGGCGAATGTCATCATGACTCAACTCGCTTATTTCGATATGAAATTTAGTTTTGTATCCTTTGTTAAATAACTCTTTCTCAGCCAATTTATTTACTCCTTTCTGTTCATTTTTAATTTTTTGTAGATCATTTTTTACCGCCATCGCAATTTCACGTTGCGCTATTGAAATAACTCCTGCATCTGAATCTGCAGGAGAAATGCTGCTACCTAACAAGCAATTAGATAAATATGTATACTCTTTTGCAACACGATAGTCTTGAGTAGGATTGTCTTCATATGCATAAATTTCAACTTCAACTGAACTATCAGCATTGTCTTCATTAAATAATTTTTCAACACATGCTATAATTTCAGGATATTTATAGTTCCACAAGTCTGCTTTGGCGTATAATGCTTTCACATCCTCATCATCCTCAACTTTATCAATCCATACTTCTTTAATTGTTCCAATAGCAATTGTCTCTAATCCAACAATATTGCCGTCATCATCAACTATTTGTTCGTGTGTTCCTAAATCCTCAATTTTATCAAAGTATTTAGTTACAACAGGTTTATTAATTAAAGAATTCATATAAGTTTCTGTATAGTTTTCTTTAAAATCAAGTCCGTTCGCATTAGTAGTATCAAGCTTATGTACTAGCATTACTATTTCTCTAGATACGTCATCTTTACTTGAAATCTCTATAATAGACGATGTTAGTAATTGCCTTTTTTTAGTCATCAATTCACCTCCTTCTAATTGAATTAGGCATCATTAAAATGTTTTTATGTATTTTCTTTATTAATGCAGATATCACATTTACAATCGTTTTCATGTACTGGCTTCTTAATACCCAATTCAATAAAAGTATGTTGTTTTTTAGACGCTACTTCTGTATTAGGATTAACTTCGAAAGTAGGGGAGTAACCTTTCATATAATTCACCTCATTTAGCTTGTTGATGGCTTAGGATTGTTATTACTGCCACTAGACTTGCTTTTAATTGTATTTTCGTTGGTAGGATTATCTACTTCAGGAGCTCCACCATTATCAACTTTACCACTTTGAGTATACGCATTTGAAGCAGGGTAGAGGACGCTTTCCGTTTTCAATATTTTGCGCTCATATTCAGCTTGTCCAATGACATTTTCATAAGGAAGACCAGTGAGTGATTCTAACCAGAATTTAGAAGTTCCTGTTTGCATATATAAATCTTTATATTTATCGATATATTTTTCGTGATTTAATATTGTAGATTTAGCAAAAACAAAATTACAAGAAACTGATTTAGGTAAAATATTCTTAAGGTAGTTATTAATTATTACTTCAAATTTTTCTAATAGTGTGTGGATGTATCTGAAGAATTTCTGACTGTTTAACGTGGCAGAACTAAAGTTATTACCTCCACCACCCCAAAGTACAGCAGGGCTGATGCCTAAGTTTGAATAAATATCATTTTCAATTTTTTCATATAACTCTTTCTTAAATAATTCAGTATCAACATCTAATGTATCTAATTTAAAGAAGTGGGGGAGGGCAATAGTTCCTGTTCCTGAATTATCAGTACTTGAATTTGGATTTATACCATTCTTTTTCTTAAATAACTTACTCACTTCATTAAAATAAGCTGTAACAACTTCTTTAGGCACTGGCTTTGTACCGTCTTTATCTAAATGTCCTGCTGAAAGAATAACTATTGTTTTCAATAGTCTGTCTGCTACTGAACGTTCAACTTGATCAATAATCTCCTTTTGCAACAGAGCAGACCACGAGCCTATAGTTAACGGTAATCCATAGGGCATATTCCTGTTACCATCGATATTAATTACATCGGCATCCTTTAATTCTACGTATCGATAATCTTCACCTTTATTCATGTACAGGCTATATTTTGCTAAAGATACTTCTTCAGGCAGCGACTCGATAATAGCTAATTTGTCATTTACATTCTTACATTTTTTAATAGTATTTAAATCAAATTCTACTACCCATTTACCGTTACGCTGTTTATTAATTCGTAAATCGTCAATATCCAAAAATTGAACATATCGCTTACTACGCAAACAAGTGACGATTGTACCCATTTCACCAACTTCAAATAATCCATCTCGAACAAATTGCTTAACATCAATTTCACGTAAAAAGTCATTAACTTTACGTTCATAATTTTTAAGTTTCTTTTCATCATCTACTTCTGACCATGAAATAATATAATCTAAAGTAGGGAGCGACTTCAATGAACGCAATACTTCTTTAATAATTCCATGCTTATTAGTTAGATATTTTGATGCTTTTTGAATTTCTTTAATATTAGAATATGGATTCTGTAGATACCTATATAAATCAGTTAAACTAATATCTCGTAAGGAACTACCAGAGCCATATTGAGTAATGAAATCAGTTAATCCTGCAACTTCGATCCATTCGTTGTAATTTGATGAAGTATTATCTTCAGACATTTAACCCCTCCTTTCTTTATGTATTTATTTAATTAAAATCCTGATTGCATGAAAAATAGATAATCATCGATAGAAGAATTTACATTGTTCTTATTATCCATTTCTAATTCTTTGATGTAATACATGGCATACCCTAGACTCGTAACCCTGTCTCTTTTAGTTGCCTTAGCAATACGATTGTATAGTATGTTACTGAGACCACTAATTTCTTGTTTTATATTACTTAATTCTTGTATTAATAAATCAGTATTAACGTGAACTAGAAATTCTTCATTAGTAACCTTACCTTGTTTATAATCATTATCAATTTCAGCAGAATTGACAGCTAATCTTAAACTCTTATCTTCAAAACAAGTCTTCATATATGTGTACATCGTATTATTAAGTTGATTCGTTGCGGCTATCTCTCTGATTAAAGGATTTGCATTTTTAATATTTGTATATTTAGGATTGCCATCATCAGGAATAAGAGGAGGGTATTCAACCATATCTCCATTGGCATTCATATGTTCCCAAGATTCAGCTAATAAAGATGGAAGAGCTTCACCGTTTCCTCGAACATCAATTACTAACTTTTGAGTATTTTCAAATCTTAATAACAACTCTCTTAAATATTTAGCTTGTTCAGGCAGAGACATTCCGTTATGTGTTTTTATATACACTAACTCTTTGATTATAGATCCATTTGGTTTTTCTTTTAATTTTATAACCGTTGTACAAGCGTTATCGCTACCAGCTTTGTCCGAAATTGCTACGTCATGCGAAATTACATATGAATTAACTGCTTTTTTAGGTTGTCTGTATTCCACCTTGTCAAGTGACCTTACACTTTCTGTCAAGTCATAAGGGAAATAACTGTCATTACTATTTCCAACAAAAACAGCTTCATATTCATATGCGAATTTATCAGAAGTCATACTAGGTTTGGATTTCTCTTTAACTATGTCGTCTTCATAATATATTCCTGCATTAACCCCTACCTGATAGGGGAGGGTGCATACAAAGTATTCCTTATTACCTTCCTTCATACTGTTATAATGAGTCATAAACCTTTGATATAAATCACAAGTTTTCAAGTAGGCAGAAGATATGTATATAAGTTTACCTTTCTCTATTGGCATTTTATCTCCGTAAATCATAGACAGATTTATCACTGTATTACGCCTAGTCTTGGTCATCGGGGCTAAAATTTCTGATACGATATCGTCTGACACAATCCTCGCTTCATCAATTAGTATCTGCGAAAACCTCCATGAACGAGCGTTTTCACCGTCATGACCTAATACAATTGCTCGTATTTCAGAACCATTTTTAAAAATTACAGAACAGTCATCTGAACCAGTTTTAATATTCTCGATTTCACGCTTTACGTTTTCATTTTTATATAACTCACCTTTAACTTTTTGTACAATTACGTTACGTGATTGCTGTCCTTTACCTGAGGCAATGCCCAGTTTTATTGACGGGTAAAGTATCGCCACGCAAATAAAAAATACGGCAGAAAGGTAACTTTTACCTAGTCCTCGACTAGCGATAAACATTGACTCTTCATGCCTTGCCATTGCCCTTAAAATTACACGTTGAAAAGGGTATAACTTTAACCCTAAAATATTTATAGCGAATTCATCAATGTAATAACGATAGTAAGATATAAATTTGACCCATTCCTCAATATCTATTTCTTCTAATTTTGCAGGATCATAACTAGCTGAATTATCGAAGTCGTTGTAGTTGTTGTCTTTTATTTTTCTGTTTTTATGACTATAGTGTTTGTAAGATGACATTTAAATCACCTCACAACGATTTCAAGATGTGACCAAAGTCATTTAGCATTTTGTCGATGTCATCTTGTTCGGTAGGGATATGCTCTGGAATAAATGTTTTAGTTTCAACTAATTCAAATACTCTACCAAAGCATCCTAATCCAACTTCATTTTGTCCACGTTGACTTTCAGAGAATTGAGCTGATTTGGAAAGTGTATCAAATACATCTTTAGCATCTTTATAACGCTTATCTGCTCCACTAACACCTTCTAATACATCTCTGAAGCAATTGTCCATATGTAGACTTGCTTTTGCTATTTTCTTTGCATAGTCCTTATGATTCTCTGTAACAATTTTAAAATCCTTATGTAATCCATTTAAGTAACCTTCTAGATACTCTATCTCAGAAGGGGAGTATTCCCCCATCCACTTCTTGTTGTACGATTTATTATCTTTATCGTTGAAGTCATTTTTAATATCTACTTCACTAGACTCTACATTAATTGTATTATCGCTGATAACAAATGCAAAATCACTGTCTTTCCAAGATAGTGAGATGTTTTGAGGCATGGCAATATTCTTCATATACAATTTAAAGTAGTTAGATTTAGTATTTCTAGATTCTGCTTCACTTATAGCAGATTCCCACAAGTCTTGAATGAAAGGCTTATCTATCATTCTAAGTGCATCTTTAACTATTTCAATATTGTAATTGTCTTTTTCAGTTGGCTCTACATAATTCCATATACAAATTTTACAAACTCCAACTTTACCAGTATGCTTCATGAATTGAGAAGGTGACGAGTAGAAATCTTCCGGTTTCTTTTCTTTACCGCAACAATTACATGTTATCTTATTCAAAGTAACAACCTCCTTGCTGTCAAAATAAAAAGAGACATCGCTTATACGACATCTCTTGTATTGAAATTAAATTATGTATGTATTAACTTATATTATTTAAAACTTCTTCAAATTCCCCCTTGGCAAATCTCAATGTAAACTCTTCAAATTGTTCTGGAGTATTACTTCCATATCCATAATTTCTATGATAAAGTACATGTACATCATGTGCTAAACAAACACCTAAAGGATAAGAATCATGTATCTTGGAGAATGTATTTTTTATTAAATCTAATTCATCATCTGTATAATCTTTAACCTGCGGTAATCTAGATAATTTTAATTCAGATAATGTTTCTTCGACTATTAAATTAAATCCATATAAATGGTGAATATCATCAAATTTTTCACCAGATAATACACATTTGTAATCGCTTTTCCTCATACTTTCCTTTTTCCAATCAGCTATTATTCCTCTAAGTAAATCTTTGAGTTCACCAATACCGCCTTTGAATGAAGGACTATACTTACCATTTGTCATATCTCTGTAACATTCTACACATATTGAAATTTTAGATTTCCTTAAATTTGCAAAATTATTGGTTTGTACACCAATCTCTGTATGCTTTTCGCAAATGAATTGTACTGTAATTTCTTTTAAAAACATATTCCAATTCTTCTTTACTAGCATCACAATAAATTTCTTTTAGTTTATTATTTTCTTCATCGTTCCATTTTTTATTTTTACCCATATACATCATTCCTTTATGTATTTTCATTCCTAAATAATAAAAAGAGTAGGAAAGTGTAAGGAATGTGTACACTCATATCAGGCTCATGACTTCCCAATATTTCCTACTCGATAAGCATCTCTACTTTATTGCACACCTATAAAGGAAAGGGGAGTAATCTGCATAGATGTGCTAAAAGGAGAGGTTCTATGAATAATCAATGAAAATAAAAACAAACGTTATGTATTTTATTAATTTAAATAAAATAACCGTTTTAACAAAATTTTTAGCTGCTGTATGTATATAAAAACTGAGAATCTAATATCAAATATTAAGTTTTTCATATGTATCACCTAAATATTATGTATAGTTTTCAATAAATCTGATTTATATTCAAATAAACTGAAATATTTACCTGCACCAACGAATGATTCTTCTCTATGCCATTCATCAGTTTTAGCTTTAGTAGGCAATGTTCTAAATACTACACCGAAATCATCTTTAGATTGTGAGAAATGAAGATGACCACTATGAATCTCGACAACCTTCTTGTCGGCAATAATTTTACCGTATTCCTTGTAAATGGTTTTACTAATTCGATTTGATCCTTTATCTCCATGTAGACTTAGAATAGCAACGTCTTTCCATGTGAACATTTTCTTGTTTTCAATAGAAGCATCAAATTTAACTTGAGGAAACTTAACTTCTAATGCCCTAACTAAACCGTAAGTCATAACTTTATCATGATTACCACATACGTAATCAGATACTACATTATTCGAATTCTTCAATGAAGCCTCATAAATGTAACTGTAGAAAGTAAATGCATCAGTCCAAGCATTCTCTATATCTACTTTCTCAATTGCTGTGCCATTGCTAGTATGTCCTTTAAAGTCGTCATGGTGCAGTAAGTCGTTTCCGATTGGAATATAAATAGTGTCCCATTTCTTAGACTCGATTAGCTCCAAAATCTCATTTAATGTTTCACTGTAATATTCTAAATCATTAATTCCAAAGTGCATATCTACTAGAGGTATTTCTAACAAATTTTCACCTTTGAAATCAATCTTATTTATTACTACTTTTTTAACTTTATCTTGTAGTTGTGAAAGCACATTTTCAATATCAAATTTAACTGATTTAGGTTTAACTGTGATTTTACTCGAATATAAAGTCTTATCGATAGATTGATTCCAAATGGAATTCTTTGCATTTACTAAATCAAACTCATTAATATCGAATCCATGAGCTTCTAAGATAGTCTTATTATCTAATTTATCATTTTCATTAATGCGAATAAGCTTATCAGATGAATGAGTTCCATCGCCTTTGATTTCGTTTGTTTGTTTATATGAAGGTAAATCATTATTTCCAATTAATTTAGACTCGATGTAGTCCTTCCAATTCAAATACTGACCATAATCCTTACGCCACTTGGATTCACTGTAATTAGAACCATATTCCTTATTTAAAAGTATGGTAGCTTCATCAGATGAAATATCATAATTATCTAAATTAGTGTATAGGCGTATGTGATAATCTTTAAAGCTTTCTATTTCTTTACGTTTTAAGTCATAAGAAGTCATTTAATCACTCCTTAATCTTCAATTGGCGCAATTTCATTATCTTCTTTAATCGAAATAGTCACGCTTTTACCATTAAAATTAGCAAGTTCTTTAAAGAAATCATATACGTATTCAACTTCTTTTGTTACTTCCGTAATAGTAGAGCATCCTTCATTAAAATTTACATCTAAAATACCTTTGAATCCTACTTGGTTGGTCTTCTTAGCCATATTTATTTCTCCTTTTATCCACATATTGATTTTTAATTAAAATTAAAAGGATAGAGAAGAGTAGGGGATAACCCTACCACTAACTCTATCCAAGTATTAAAACGCCTGTATGAATTTGCTATGTATTTAAAATTAACTGTTTAACTTTTCTTTAAACTTAGGCATTGCTTTCCACTTTGTAACTCGTTTTTCTGGAACTTCAATAGGTTCACCGGTTTGTGGATTTTTTTTGGTACATGCTGCTTGTACTCCCTGAACAATTTTAGCAAATCCTAGGGTTACATCAGAACCTCCTACTAACATTTGTTCAATTGCATTAATTACATCCTCTGTGCGAAGAGTGGCTTCATCATTAGACAGCTTTTCTCCTGTACGTGCTAAATTTACCTCTTGTACTTTTGATACCAATTCTGTTTTAGTTGCCATAATTTTAATTTCTCCTTTTATCCATTTGATTTTTGTTTTATGTATTTAATTAATTTGACAGATTCATTCTCTATCATATATACTATTTGTCATCGTCGCTTGAAACCATTAGTATCATTGGGTTTGTTGGGTATAAGCAACGGTCGTTATTTTCTTTTATTATTATATCTGACATGTTTCTCCTTAATTTTTATAATTTTACATGAATTACAATATTGATTTTTGTAGTTAGTGTTTCTAATTAAATTTCCACACTCAATACACTTTTTCACCTTCTTGCTTCCATAATAGTACTCATAAGCTAATCCAATATTGTCAAAGTCATTTACCTCAAATATAGTTTCCTCATCTTCCTCAATTTGATTTAAAAACAACAACTCTAAAGATAGTCGATTAGTAGTACGAGTCAATCCATCATCATTAAATTGCTTAATTGTTCTATGTATTCCTTTTTCACGATATGTACGAGTTAGTTTTTCATTTAAAGTATCCATCAATGACTTATAACTATATTCTCCAGAACCACCAAAATAGTTATTTTTAGAATCAATGCCTCGCATTTTTGCTCTAGCATTATTTAATTTGTTGATTATTAGCAATGAGAAAATAATCTTCTTTTCTAATTCTTCATATTTTAATGACTCAATAAATTCCATTTCTTTTTTCGTCACTTCAATTGATTCAATTTGAATTAATACACTGTCATCCTTTAAAGCATAAGTAATCGCATTATCAATCATCTTGTAATGCCTAACCTTATTGAACCAACCTTTACATTTCTTCTCACAAAACTCATACAGTGATTTCTCGATAGCGTCTTTATCTTGACCAAGATGTTTGTAATACTTAGCTAAAGTTTTTAAATCACCTCTAATTCCAGTGTCTAATTTGTTCTTTTTCAATAACTCTTCTATGTATTCTTTTTCTTTATAGTATTTATTCATACCCATTAAAACAATTCCACCTTTCTAACAGTATATTTTTTATTCAAATATTCAATTTCACCATCTTCATCTTGGATAGGGAGGTATAAATAATCTTTATTACTTTTTAAATTATCAACAATCTCATCACCAAACAGTGACCACATTATATCTTTATTTGACGTTTTGTTATCAACACAGATCATATGAATCACGTAATTCATTAATTCTTTCTCGTTGTTACATACTCCAAGCAACTCAACCTTTAATCTTTCTCGAACAATATTAATATCTTGTGCGACACTTTCATCATAGGTAGTTTTAACACTAACTTGTGTATTATTCATTTCATTTCTAATCATAGAGTTGAATTCTGAATATTTCTTTTTCACTTTCTTATATGTATCTTGGTTAAACTTAATATCTTTATTCATGAACGATTCATAGTCATCAAACCATTCGTCGAGTTTCAGTAGTTTCTTTATTTCGAAATCAACCGACTCGATACGTTTGCAAATTTTATTCATTACACAATCAGATTCAATTACTGGTGATTTACGATAAAATTCATCTATGAAGTTTAATTGTTCGTCATTCATACGTTTAACGCTCTTTAGTTCAGTTAGGGTTATTCCTAATCGCTGTAATGATAAAATTTCATATTTCTTCACATGATCTTTGTATTTCTTTTTTGTATTACTGTATAGATGCATAAAGAAATAAGGGTGTTTATCAAGTAAAATCCTATTATTCAACTCTCGTTCATATCGTTCTTGTTCGGTTTCATCTTTAATGGGCAGTTGGTATTTTACCCATTTAGGGACTATACCTTTAACTTCTTGTCCAATTTTAGTTTTATCAATTTGAGCCGATTGAGCCTTAGTAATTGACTTGATTCTCCTAAGAGTGACTTTATACTCCTCAGATTCAGGAGATAGATTAGCTAGTAACGCATATCCAGAAGTTGATTTATTAGTTAGTCCTCCAATAATACTATTAAAACTAAATGTATCGGCATTATACAAATCGTTCTCAGTAGGAATCACCTTAGATGGTTTAGGTGCTTCATACACAACTGGTAATTCTTTACGATAAACTCCTTTGATTACTGATTTATCAGATGTAGTAGCGATGATATCATAATCAAAATCACTTCCTGCAAAACGATCAGTTTCATTGCCATGAGCATTTAAAATAATCCCACTGTAACAATATTTATACCACTTTTCGGTATCATCATTCTTAATTAGTTTCAGCAACACATGCTCACTACGATAGGTGAGGGGGCTGCGACTTGCTACAACTTCTTCGATGTTGAGATTATTCCAATAGTTACTGTAGTGTTCATCTTCGGCAAGCAAACCTTTCACTTCTTTTCCACACACTGCCTCCATCATAGCAAAAGGGTCAGATACAATAACCTGAAAGTTACCATCAACAATTATTTGACCAATAGAAGCATTCTGAATCTTCTTTTTGAGCATATTATAAATTTTGTTTCTTATGTATTTATCTTTTATTAGCTTAGGTTCAACAATTAAAGCTTTAATCCAACTAGCGTTTTTACTGTTTAGGAACTGATTAAATTTTTCTTCATTTGCATTCATTCCTACAAGAAATAGCATTGTGTAATACACATTCTCAGAAGTAACACCTTTGATCCACTTCACAAATTTATCTGTAATAGTAGCTACATCATTATCATCTAAGTTCAGTGTCTGTAAGAATTGATAATTTTGATAGAAGAATGTTTTATCATATTTAGGGGCATATATACTAATGCCCCATGACATATTATTCTCCACACAACATTGACGGTAATGGTCAACAGAAGACCAACTATCCCACAATTTTAGCTGAGATTCGGTGATTATTACATCTACACATCTTAAATCAACCAACATTGGATTATCGCTATCGTCCTTATAAATAGACTCTATTATATAATTACCTTCATTAAATTCTTCAACCCATTCATGTATATCAAATACAGTAAGCATTCCTTTGAGAAAACTGCCCCTAATGCAGAATTGTGATGGGATATAGTCAATTTCTAATTCCTTAGCCCATTTCTCAGCTTGTTTAGGAGATATCAATCCTTGACCATCGAAACGATTAAACATCTTTGTAATGGATTTTTCTTCAATTTCATCATCTTCGCTGTAATCTGTTTCAGTTACAAAGTTGACATTGAATGAAGTTGGACTTTCAAAATCCTTCACTACACAGAAGTTAGGTGTAGTTACTTTATATCTAGAGCTACCATATAAGCCTCTGTAAGCATTTAATTTAGCAGGAGCAATAGGAACGATTTTATTCCTACCATTGTCAGTACGATACCTTAATTCATCAAATACAGTTTCTGCAATAAATAGGACAGTATTAACTCTTGCTTGAGAAGCACTGGAATTGAATCGTTTATATTTAACGCCATTAATTAGTACCCCTTTACTATATAATCTCTTGTATTGTGTTTTGTTGCTCATCTCGATAGTTATGTATTCTGGAACGTAAATTAACTCATTTAATTTTAGTTGTAAATCTTGAAGTTTCTCACCATTACCATCGTCACTGGTCGAATTCTTCAATTTATGTATTTCTTTTTCTAAATATTTAAGCCTATTAACATCAATATGACGCTTAGTGATATCTAGAATCGTATCAATTAATTGATTCTCAAATACCGCAATTAATTCTTTATTATCGATAGCCTCATCAATGTTAATACTAATATCATAGTTAAACTTTTTTAATCTATCTGATTCGAATTTCATTGTTAAGTATTGTATTTGTTTACGCAACTAACCATCCTCCCATTACTAAGCTAAAACTTAATTGTTTTACATCTTACCATTCTTGTTTGTTTTATATTTTCATATTCTAAATGTGCTTTTACTTTTCCTGACAATACTGCATAATCGCCTACACTAATATTTGGACGTAGTGAAGTTAGCCATGTTAGTAAATCACCATCTTCTGTTACAAATTTATATAGTGTAGATTTGTAAGTCTTAAAATAAATTTTTTCCATCAGCAACACGTTTAGTGTAGTGTCATTTCCTATTTCTCCAACATAGGTACTGACTATTTCATCATTATTGTACTTATCCTTAAATTTCAAAAGATTATCATGTCTTCTTTTTCTATCTTTCATAATATCATCATAGTTATTGATGTAAGTATCTTTAATATCGCTTAACATTGAATTCAGCTCGTTGTTTATCTTAATACCATTATCAAATATAAAATTATTGATACTCTCTATCACGAAGCTCATTTTGTTGCTTAGATATTCGCTAAACAAGTCAAACTCTTTTTTATTAGAAAGTTGAAAATATGCTATAGAATTCTCTAATTTTTTATTTATATCTAAAATATTTAAATCGGTAATTATAGCTTTTCTTTTCACGTCAAGATAAATTAAACTATTGTTTAATAGTTCTTTCTCTATAAGTTTATAGCGCTTCATATGGTTTGGTTCTCCTGAACAAATTTCAATATTATATTTATCAATTCCTAAGATCCAAATATCATGTATTCCTGCCAATCTATACAATTCTCTACGAATGATAAATTCGCTTGCGATAGGGGAGCATTGAAATTCAATTACACACTTTTCATTATTAAATTCAAAATAGATATCGGGACGTTGCTTGGTTTCTGGTATCCAATGTTCTAAATTTACTTCAGATACTCCTTCTTGATTTTTAATCCACTCATAAAGTAGTATTTTTCCACTTCTATGTTCGTCTGTTTCTTGTTCGGAATAATACCCATTACATTCCTTCACTACATGTCTAAAATACGGAGGAACAACTTCTCCATGACAGTACTCATATTTTTCATTACATACAGGACATTTAAGAATGCCTTTACTAGACCATTGTTTTAATCTATATCTATCGTATTTAGTGTCCAAACAGTTTATTATTTCTTTACCGACCTTAGCAGTTAACAAATGAATCCTCCTATAAAATTATGTATGTTATGTATCAGTATCCTCTTGGTTAGTATTTAATATAATTTTATGTATTTATTATATTAAATTTCAAGACTTAACTACGTACCACTTATGTATACCTTTTTTAATTAATTCCAATTGATTTAACAAGGCTTTAAACTCTTCTAATAGTAAGTATCATTTCTGTTATAACAACACTGTATTAATTAGTAGCAATTTCATACTTCATATGTATTCCTATCAAAACTTCTCATTATATAACTTAAACATGTTACGCTTAATCTTCTTCAAGGAACTACTCTTAACTTTTCCATGCTGCTTAATATCTTGATATGCTTCTGATTCATAATTCTCTTCCGCACCCATACTAATCATTTCCTCTAGATAGTATAGTACTTCACTATTGTTGAAATTGTCCTCCTTTGCCATGTTCATTTCAAATACCTCTTCATTAATTGTTTCATAGTTCTTCAATATATCAATCTCCTTTTTTATGTATTTTATTAAATTATAACACAATTAAATTTAAAAACAATATTTTATGTATTTTGTTATTTAATTTGTGTTCTTGTTTATATAATACTGCGAAACTATCTAATCTACTAGTCAAATTACTAAATAAATTTAATTAATAAAATACAAATTATTCATAAATAACAAATTTCTATTAATTGGTAAGAAATTTTGTCGAAACATGTAGAAATATACAGAATATCATTTCATTCCTATTTGGATTGTAGTATTATCTATTAATGAAGGATATGTCAGACCTTAAATTATATCTGACTTTTTTAACTTTATACTTGTAATTTATAGAAAAGTTTCCAATAATTATTGATATATAATTAGAAAGGGGAATGAGTGATTAAAATGGATACTGTAAAGAGGGTACAAATAGAGAAAGATGAATCTGTAGAGTCTGCATTACTTTTGGTTATTAGTAAATTATCAGTCACACATCCAGAGGAGTCTTTAAAATTATTAGCAATGTGTGCTAAAGATGATATACCAAAAACAAATGTTTTAAATTATGCGCTAGATATCGTTGAAAGGGGAAATTATTTAAGTTAGATAAGAATTAATACATATCAATATATTGATACAAATGTTAGATAAATATCACAAGTTAAATACTATGGATTATTATATTTAAAAAATAGGTAAATAATTTGACTCGAAAAGACGATTAACATCAAAATCACCATTACTCGTAAATTGATCTACTTTCAGCAAAAGAAACGTAGAGTTTACAATGGAATTGATGCTAAATAGTCGATTATTTTCGAGTCTTTTTTATATTTATCTGAAGCTGCAAAATTAAGCTTATATTCAATATTTATAAGGCTTTTATGTGTATTGTATAGTTTAAGTATAAATTAGTCGTCTATGTTTAGTCGTAAATGTTCAATGTTTATAAGGGTTTTAGAGGTGTTAATAGGGTGGAAAGTGGTGTAGATGTGTTAATTGTGACTAATTTACTATACGTTAATATTCAATACTGGTAAGGATATTATGAGTATTTTACGATTACGATTACGAGTAGAAGTAAAAGTGAAAAATAGGTAAGTTGGACTAATTTTAGGTATATTGGATTATATAGTAGGAGAGTGGAGGTAAATTTATAGAAATGTAAAATCGAAAAAATTATCAACCTGTGTGGATAGATGTGGTAGCGTGGATATCTGATCACTCATTCAACCTCAAGATGTAAAGACACCCCCCATATCCAGTGTTTAAAGGATATAATGTATATTATTTTACCTATAACTGACAATAAATGGTACATAAAACTACCACTCACACTCCTACAACTCGCTAATAACTCATTATAAAATACGAACATACACTCCTATAACCATAAAAGTATAACTATATTATATAAAATTGATTTATTAGCTTTTATAAATGGCTGAAATACGTGACGTGTTATTATATTCGTTGTATAACAGACAGCGTTGGCTCAAGGTGTTCTAATTTAACAATTCAATTTGTGGATAATGTTAATAACTTGTGTATAACTTTGTTGATAATTTATAATTGTACTGTACTAATCTATACACTAATTAGTATCTAATTATTATCTATAACCTGTAATAAGCTACTAATTCATATAACTTTACCTACATATAATCACATTCCAACTACTCAATTCAATAAATATAAAATTCCATTATATACAAAATAAAAAAGTAGCAAGTATATTTCAACTCACTACTTTTTAGATAATAAAATTTAACTGTACCGTTTTATCTATTTCTTAGAAGTAAATCGAGACGGTTAAGTTATCTTCTTTATATATTTGCTGTTGTCAGAGTATCTATCTTTAATTTCTAGAATTTCATAACCTTTAAAATTTAAATATTTATTTATTAAATCTTTTTTATCCTCATAATGCCTATTAATATACCTCTTAAACGACTGACTAACCTCGCTAATCGGTATAGGTTTATCTATATCCATGTTATCAATCACACTAATAAAGCTATCAAGCTTCTTATCTCTACCATAGTCATACATACTATATAACTTATATACTGGAGCGATAATAGCTTGTTTATCCATATACATCTTGTTAATGTTGTCTAGTAATAATGTATATGAAGAGGCGATACTTTCTCTTACATCATTGTATGCTAAGTATACATCTAACAACCATTGATTATTTCTTTATGTATTTAATTAAGTAATAGGTAATCGAATACATAAACACTCTTTTCGTTTATGTGTGAGAAGTAAGTAACAATGTCTTTTTATTGTTACGCGCAGGCACTTAATCTTTTGATCTTAATCTTTAATGTTTAGGTTTGTTTTTATTAAACATTAATTTGACTAATCCTAGTTGCTCACCATCTCCAGCAAATACTATATCAGGATTAACAACTATCTTCATTGACCTTTTATCTTTATCAAAGAAGAAGAATCCAAATGCATATTCATCACCTATCTTTACATTGTTTAGAGTTGTCTTTAGTTTTCTGTAATCTTTATAACCTAATACATCTGATAACTCACCTAATGTCATAGGGATAATCTTATCTATATCAGTTTCATCTGGATTATGACTGACTATATTTGTATGTAGGTTAAGGAAAGGAAGTACCATATAAATATTTGCAATACTGCTTAACTGTCTACCATCTGCATTATTAAATAAATCTTGTACAGTCTTTCTGAACATTCTAGTAAAGCTTTTATTCTTAACTGTTACATTAAAGTTTTCTTTATGACCACGATAGAATAATTCTTTATTCATAATTAATTCGTTATGTATATTTTCAATTAATACTTTACTATCTATAAATTGATTAAGTAATACATATGATCGGTTCTTACTCAACTTTACAACTTCATGGAAATTTGAACGCGTTACAGATGTTGTAGCCTTACCTTTACCTGTTTTAAGCATCCCTGATTCCCATTCTATAAGTGTACCAAGATACATTAATCTTGCGATGTCAGGCTTCTTTATATCTGGAAACATATCTGTTATGCTTTTTGTTAATGTAAAGAAAGCAAATACAAATTGACCATTCATTGCTTCATGTTCACCTAACACTTTTAATGATTTAAATGCTTCTTTACTATTAATGGTTACTTTGTTCATAACTGGTATAAGCCATTGATGTTGATATAGATGACTAATATCTTCACCAGTTAATAGGTCATACGCTTTATTATCCTTAATGATAAAGTTTTGGCTTTGCTTAATCATTTTCTCTCTTGTTTCACCTTTGTATTTGTCATAATTAATATGATTCATAATTTTATATCTCCTATTCTTAATTGTTATAGTTTTAATTAAAGTTAAATACACTACTAATAGATTGTGATTAAGATACGATTCATACACTAAAATAGGTATAATAGTCAATGTTTGTATGGATATGCGTAGTATTTAACTACAACCGTCAAAGTTACATATCTTGTGGTTTTTACAACCGTCAAAGTTACATACTTTTTTATTTTATGTATTTATGTTGCTCGAGGCAGTATATCTCCACTTAATCACCTTTGACTATTCCTACTATTATAAACCTTCATAACATTATCCAATCTTTCGTTTCCATATGTATTTTCTACAATGCAATAATATTTATTCTTTTTCTTAGCAAACTTGAATCCTAACTCTTCTAATATTTTACCTTCAGTATACTTGCTATAACGTCCATCAGTTCCATTAATCCATACCCAATTATTTCTTTTGCTTGCTTTAAAGCCTTGATTGGTACACTTATCAAAAATCTCATCAATAGTAATAGTTACTCATCCTTTTCAATTTTATTTTATTCTTGCGAATGCGGAAGTGGAGCAGCTATACATTGTATCAGCTCTAATTATATTCAAATATACAACAATCCTTTCTTATGTATTTATATCACTAATTGCATAATGACTAATCATAAGTGACAGTAACGTAAAAAGAAACCACTGGTGAGGTGGTTTTAAAATTTGTATTTAATTAAATAACAATGTTTAGAAAGAAGTTCTCTAGTGCTGCGTCAAAGTCCGTTTCTTTATGCGTTCCATCAAAGCCTAATGCAGTTAAAGCAATATCATAGTTGTCATGATCTAAGTCACTACCATCTTCCAAGTAAATAAAGTCTTCAGCATCTCCACCATTTACTTTAATTTGAGTTAAACCTTTAGTTAATTCTTTGATTGCCTCTGTTTGTAATGCTGCCATTTTAATTTTCTCCTTTAGGTTTGATGCCGTGTTGCATCTACAACCTTGTGAATGTTTTATGTAAATCTTTAACTTAAATATAGTATACCACGTAGTTCGGTTTATTACAACCACTTTATGTATTTTGTTAAATAAAAAAACTAAAAGAAAAGAGCAGCTAATTTTATTTAAGCTGCTCAAAATATTATAACTCTCATTTTTAATTTCCCTTTGATCCGATCGCAGCAATTACAATTCTAACTATAAATACAATCACAAGTATTCCATACAATACAATAATAACCCAATCAAATACATTCAAATTTTCGAAATCAATCCATTGATACATCAAGAATGGCAGAAACACAATGAAAAATAAATTTAGATAACCGATTTTCTTTAGCATATTTTAAGCGAGTATGGTAATATTATTATCAATAGGGAAGGGGAATAAATCCCCTCCGACTTATTTGCGACTTTTCTTCTTGCGTTTTGCGGACGGCTTAGAAGATGGTCGCTTTTTGTTTGTCCTCATATCATGTATGTCTTTTAAGGAAGAAGTAATTCCTTTAAAGATTGCTACGATTGAGCCTGTTATCATAATAATATGTTCAATATCCATACTTCACTTTTTCAACTCCTTTCCTTTAATATAATTCTATTATATACCATAAATGCATAAAACACAATACTATTTATGTATTTTATTATTTAAAATTTAAACTAATTATACTTACTCAACTTGTAGACTCTATTATTTTTAAATCTGATTCTATATTCTTCATCAGTCTTTTTAATCATTTCAATTACTTTTCCATTTATTATTTCTATTCCACGTAAACTTTCTTCTATATCATCATTACATACGTTTATAAAATGTAACTACCCATTATGAAGCGGTTCACATTTCCACTTTTCAAATTTTAATTTTGTAGTAGGTAGTGGGGAGGTGGTTCTATATTTAATTTGCGAATAAATACACTTATGATGTACTTTACGTGTAATCATAGGCAATTAAACCACAGTTTTAACTTCTCTAAAGTCATGTAGAGAGATGAAACCTCTATTAGTATTATTAATGTTTTCATTATAAAAGTCATGTCCTAAAGCCTTTTCAATTCCTTCTGGTGAATACTTAAATGTAAATGCATAATCATCATTGATAAACTTCTTATTTTTACACACTAAATATAAACTGTTGTCAAAAAGATTACTGTATATTCCTAAAGGAATTACTTTTTCCATCTCTAAGCGTGTTTTAAGTGCTTCTAATAATTCATTAGGTAATTGATCAAAACGGTACATATTAAGAAAGAAATGGTCTGTCATGTTATTATTTTCATCAAGGTACATAAAGCAACCTGTTTCTTTTACTATTTTAATTTTCATTTTTAAAACTCCTTTTCATTTTGTATTTTATTAATTATCTTAAAAATACACGTCCTTCAGTATGATAATATTGATTATTTGAAAACGAAATGATAAAATACTTTTCTGAACTAGCGAAAGGAATGGTTAAAATTTTAAGTCGAAACATATTAACATTTTCCACATTGCACATATCATCTACCACAAGATATATATTAAAAAATCATATTGAAAATTTAGATTTATTGATATATCCAAAAGATGATCATGGTTATTTTATTATGGTTGATCTTGAGAAAACAGAAGTCTCTAAGATTCCGAATGATTTATTGTATCTTTTGCGATTAGCTCATATGCATGATTGTTACTACTTAGAATTAGATGACGATTATCCTCCAGAAGACGATGTTCTTCTTACTGTATATGATCGAACGATAGCAGAAGAAGTATCGAAAGATGTTTCAAATAGAGAGTCCTAAAAGGGCTTTCTATCATACTTTGAATTTCTTTATTTATAGCACGTACAAATATACGGAAATAACCTACCATATTCATAAAGAAGTAGATAGGTGATTCATAAGAACGTGTATTATACTTGTATAAGTATTATCCAATTTCACGCTATTCTCTGGAATAAATTAATTATAATATCGTTTACATCATTCTTTTTTATTTCTCCTTCAACAGCTTTTAGTATTAGAAGTGAGTGTAGTTCTAAAAATTCGTGCTTTGGTAGTTTGTTTTTTCTTTCATTATATATTTGTTTTATATCTTGTAGTGATAATTTTAGCACATAATCCACAATATCTTGCTTTTGTTTAAACTTTTCTTTATCTTTCTTTCTCATCAATTCCTCTCTGTTTAACTCTAAAGCTAAATCATGAGATGTACTGATGAAGTCCTTCACTCCTTTGATATAGTATGGAATCATTTGACCATTTTCTAAACGCTCTTTGATCATTAATTCATGAGCACTGTGTGGGTCAAGTTTTGTTTGTAGTAGATAATAAGTAACATCATTTTTCATTCTAAACATTTCTTCTTTTGTTCTTCTAGCCAAATTAACACTCCTCATTATATGTATTTATTTTTATAAAAAGCATATATTATAAAATCTTTTCGGACTTAAAAGCTAATCTAAATAAATAACTTTTACTAATTTACTTACTTAGATTAGCTTTCAAGCAGTCAACTTAATGACTCGTTATGCTCATAAACTTCAGTCAATTTGTGTATGACTCAATTAAATGGTACATTTCAGATACAATTCCTTTTAGTTCATCAACTTCTATTACGTATGCTTCATCATAATTAAATACGTTCATTCTAACGACCTGATCTATTGCAACAGCTTCATTTGGAACTTTTAAACCGTTTTTTCTCAAACTTCCAACACTTGCATATTCTCCAATGATTTCGTATCCATGAGTATCATTAAATTCTTTTTCTACTACTACTGCCATTTTATAAAGGTAATTCATTACAGAAGAAAAGCTACCAACAAAGTTACTGAATTGTATTTCATAAAGGTCATGGTCTTGTAAAAACTCTAAGCCATTAATTGTAATCTCTGGGTTACTTACATTGATTTCTTTCATTTGTTTCAACCTCCAATTAATATATTTGTTAATACTTATTATACACTACTACAGATAAATTACAACTAGTTTTATGTATTTTATTAATTAATTTTAGCGATTACAAATATGAACATCAAAATTGCTATAGCGTTGACAGATAAAGCTATCTTATAGAATGACACTTTGTCTTGTGGAGCATCTTCTGGAGTCCAAAAATAATTGTCAATTGTAGCTATACATTTTTGCATCAAGATTTAGTTCACCTCACTTTATGGATATGGTAGGGGACATACAATGAAATGGTTATATCATTTAGTTTAAGTTTTAATCATCAAAAGTAATTTCATTTTCAGCTACTATAAAATCATAAAACAAGTCTAATTGATCCAAAATGTCCGTTACGTCGTTTCTATCAATAATTTCATTTTGAAGCTGTTCGTGTTTTTCATCATATTCTATATTGCATTCTCTTAATGTATGAAGTAGTGAAAAGTAAATAATTTCAGCCTGTACACGATTTAACTTCATTCTTAATTCACTCCAATTTATTTATTTTAATAACCGTCAATAATTGCATGTGCAATGTGATTATCTAACCATGTAGCATAATTAAAGTTGGTCTCGTTATTGTTGTATTGATCTTTATATAAATTTATAGAAGATTCATAGTCACTAAATAAAGGCTCTAACATATTGTTCTGCATTACATTTACAAATTGATTATACATACTCATTCATCAACAGCCTCCAATCCTGTTAATTCCCATAAAGAATCATCTACAAATGTACCAATAAACTTTTTACCACGATGAATGGAAGTGGTATCAATTTTAAAATTCTCATCTATTTTATAATCATTAATCCCAACATAAATTACATTTTCGAATTCAGCCTTTGGATCAAGGAAGTAGTGTCCAATTTCATTACTGTATATATAGAATAATTCAGTTTGATTGTCTTTTAAGTTGTTCGTTTGAACATGAGTATATTTATTTGAAGTCTCTTTTATTTCTTTAGCTAAGGTATCATTATTTGTAGCTGCTCCAGTGAATAGTGTAAAAGCTGTAACGACTGAAAGTAAAATATTTTTGATTTTCATAATTATTTACCATCCTTTTTGTATTTTATTATTTTAATAGTAGGAAAAGAGGGAAGAAATTCCCTCCAATATTTAATTAAGCAATTCGTACTGGTAAAATTAATTGCATAGCTTTATTGTCATTAGATAGTGCAATAAATGGACGCATAGAACCAGTGAATTTAAATTGTGTATTTTCTTCATTAATTGCTTTTACTGCTTCATTTAAATAAATAGCACTCATAGCAATTTTTAAATCTTCTCCAGTTTTTTCACCTTCGATATTTGCAGTCATTAATCCACTTTCAAAGCTTTCCGCTAACATTTCAATTTTACCGTTTAACTGCATTTTTACGGCATGATTATGATCATCTTTGGCAATAGTTTTTAACATGTCAATTGACTCGACTAGTTGACTACTATTAATAATTGCTTCTGTTCTAAAATCTTCTGGAATTAAGCGACTAAAATCTGGATAGTTACCTTCAATATTTTTAATGCATAGCTCCACATTGTCAAACTGAACTATTGTAAAATCTTGATTAAATCCAATTTCAATACTTTCAGTTTTCTTATTTAACATCTTTACAGATTTTTCAAGTGTTTTACCGTCAATAACTGTATCAATGTTATCTAATTGACTAGGCACTGTATAACGTCCTAATCTGTGCGAGTCAGTCGCTACAAAGTCGATATGGTTATAGTTGTCTGTACGTACACATACACCTTTTAAAACTGGTCTTGATTCGCTTTTAGCTACTGCAAAAGTTGTATTGTTAATCATGCGTCTATACTCGTTGACGTCCATTGTCATACGCTCATATTCAAGGCTAGGTAGTAAAGGATATTTGTTTGCATCTGTAAACATTAATTTATAATCAATGTTACTTGCTTTTATATTTGCCTTATTATCTACTAGCATATCAATTTCAATATCAAGTGCCTTTGATTTCTTTAAAAAGTCATTCAACTTCTTATATTCTAATACCAGTGATCCACTTGTTTCTGTTTGTAACGTATCGATCACTACACTTGCCATTGCATCTTGATTTCCTGCAATTAGTTGTAACGTGTTATTTTCTGTTGTTGTAATTTTTACACCAGATAGGATAGGTAGTTTTGTTTTACTGTCAATAAAATGTCCTAGCTTTTTAAGACCTTCTAATAATTCGATGCGATTAATTGTTGTTTTCATAATTAATATTCTCCTTTTGTTTATGTATTTTATTATCTAATTTATTGTAGTCTAAATTCGGAATAAATACAAATTATTTTATGTATTTATTTATATAATATTTACTATTATGAAATTAGACAGCTTTGTACCCATTAATATAATGATTTGCATAATCCCACTTGTTTGTATCATAGTTAATTTCTAACGTTAATACTAAGCCATTTTCAAAAACTAAATCATGTTCATAGCTTTCATGTGATTTTTCTTCTTTTTTAAGTTTTGCACCAATTTCTCTATTGCTTAATTCTAAATAGGCAGGTATTGACTTATAATTAATTTTTCTCATTTCTTATATTCTCCAATCTTTTTATTTTATAAAATACTGTTTTTAATTAAAGTTTATTTGTTTTTAAATCTTTCAATACTTTCAATCATTCGTTTTTCGTTCGCTTCTTTGTGTATATCATTCCACCTACACAATAAATTCCATGTAGTTTCAACCTCTGAATTTAAACCATTAAAACCATCCATAATTGAAAGTAATTCGCTTTGTTTTATTTCTATATTCATTCTCCATACACCCTTTACTTGATTATTTTTATAAAATAGTATTTTTAATTAAACTGCAGCACTAATTTTTCGTTCAGCTGTTGATAAGATGCATTTAATATTGTTGATAGTTAAAGCCCAATTGCGAGCTAAAAGCTTGTTTCGCTTGTCAGTTAGCTTGTCATTAAGTTTTACCATTGCATCTGATAATAACTGTTTTACACTAGTTAATTGTTGTGTAGCTTGCTGATAATCTTCTTTAGCAGCTGATACCACACTAGAAGCTAATTCTTTAAAATATGATACAAGTTGTACTGTTGTTGAATTTTCAATTTCTAATTCATTGTTTTGTGTATTTTCTACTTTAACTTCTAACTTAGCTAATTCAGTGTAGTGATCTGTCAACATTGTAATAATTTCACCTTTATGCATTTTGCGTTTTTCTTCACGGTTATACCATGCTAAACCTTCTTTATTTGCTGCTTCCTGCAACTCTTTAGCTTTCATAGTAGATAATACGCTGATTTTGTTTTGTAATTTCATTTTAATTCTCTCCTAAGTGTATATGTATTTTGTGTTGCAACCTCCCTCAAGAAGAGGGAACGCTCACAGCTTAATGCCTGTTTATACTCGCTGTGACGAGTTCGTTTGACTATACGAATTTAATATTTAAAATCTGTTCTATTTCATTTAAAGAATTTCTTCCTAAATTTCTAACTTTCATCATTTCATCAAGAGTAGCATTTTTTACTTGTTGTACTGTGTTATATCCAGCACGTTTTAAACAGTTGAAAGAACGAATGGATAATTCTAATACTTCAATTCCTTGGTTATTATCATTGTTTTGACTGATAATATTGATATACAAAGACATAAATTTATTTTCTAATTTTAAATTACGGTTTTCCTGTTCTTCTTTAGATAGATAGCCTACATGCCCATAATATTCAAAATCAGAAGCTTTAATAATAGCAACTAATTCATTTTGTACATACTCTTCTTTAGATGAAATTCGAGCAATTGTATCTTGAATTAATTCGCTGATACGTTTGGTATTGTCTGTGTCTACAAACTCACGAACAGCGAAGTATTCAACTTCTTCATTTACTGGATTGAATGTTACGATAGTAGCGATAAATGAACGATCATATATAGTTTGACCGTACGAGTTGTGCTCTCTCGACGTGAAATCTACAGCCGATTGGATAGAATTTTTAAAACCCTTAGACGTAACAACCATAATATTTTCAGCAACATTAAATTTTTTCATTATATTTTCCTCCTATTAAGTAAGTACTTTATAAAATTACCTATGCTCGTGTCATCGCTACTTTGTTGCTTTGTACGCTCACTCGTTAGAGGTCTTGGCGACTAGGTGACTTTATAAAGTACTTATTTTTATGTATTTTGTTATTTAAAGTGCAAGTCTTTCATAACTTAATTTCAAGTCTTAATTTTAATATTACTTGGAAGTAAGTTATTTTGTATTTCTTAACTGTCCTTATATTACCATGTATAGATTATATTCGTCAATGGATTTTATGTATTTTATTATTTAATTTTTATTGATCTGTTCAAAACGTTGATATTACAGTGTTTATTAGAAGCATAACATAAATTATTTTGAGTTTCTTCCTATTAAATGAGTAAAACTCAAAATGTGATCTTTACAAAAACAGCAAATGAGAACAAATATTTGCATATGTGTTGGATCACATTCATATTCACAGGAATCAATTTAGATATTTAATCTTTCCTCAAATTTCAGAATAAAAATCTCTAATATATAACAGAAAGTGAAAAATATCGCCACGACTTTTCCAGAAATCTCAAATGAAAAATTCATAATTAATAACAGCGTGCGGAGAATAGAGCTGAAATTTTTTCATGAATATATTTTGCTAGTGGTTTATCAAAAGTGGAAAGTTGATTTTAACATTGAGTTATTGGTGGTTGATGTACTTGTATGAACATAAGGAGGTTTAGAGGTAGTCGCATGTTACATCTAATAAATTTCAATTTAGTGCAAATCTTGATGACTAATGTGAATTGAATAGGCTAAATAGTTAATTTCTACATTAATAAGAAGAGATTCATTAAGTTCTCTCTTTAAGAAATAAATAATAGGCAGCACCAGAGAAGTATTTACAGCCTCTTCGGATCATTTAAAGCTGTAAGTGTAGATTCAACGGAAGATGATTCGCCAACCTCTCTCTAATAAGAAACACGATTTTAAACCAATAAATAAGCAAAAATGGATGAAAAGTTAAAATTAAGTAGATTATTTTTAAAAAACACTTGTATCTTACTTATAAGATATATATAATTTACTTATAGCTTACTTGTAAGTTAAATTTCTGAAAGAACTTAAAAGTATTGATGCACAAGAGTTTAATGAAGTTTATTTGAAATAACCTAACAAAATTGCTGGTCTGTGAGTAGCTGATTTAACGAAGTAGATAACTAAAAAACACATATCACCCATTAATTAGTTATTGTTATTTCGAATGGAATATGAAAAATAATCCAATTTTCAGTTATACAAGTTAAGTTGATGTGATATACTTAAGAGGGGAAAATAAAATAACAAAATAAATAAAAAGGAGAACGGAAAATGATAAATCAATTAAAATTAGTTGTAAATAATTCAGTTGGGTACAATTCAGAGATTAACTATGATAAATATGAGGTTTATAATACTTTATTACATATGAATGAATCAGTAAGAGAAGAGTGTATTAATAATATAAATGAAGAGTACGGCTTTGAGTTAGTTGATAAATATGACTTAGCGCGATATGAAATTTCGATCAATAATTCAAATGAAGAAGTAGAGCTACCTACATTGTTTACACCAAGTTTCACTAAAGATGAAACCGATTACTATAAAGATCAAATGAAAGAGCTGCAAAAAGGTTATATGAAGTTGTTGGCTAATCAGTAGAGTAAAAAGTATATTAATATGTGGTGTAATGACGCTTATTTTTTAAACTTTAAATAAACATATACATAACGTTTTGTAGTGAATGGTATTTAGTGACACAGAGAACAAAAACTCCAGTCTACGATTACGCTAGCAATGCCAAAAGCTATTTATTATATGTGTTTATTTAATATCTCAATATTATTCAAATTAAAGTGTTGGGAGAGGTAATATCAATTATGATCTTGATATATAAAATGCGAAGAAACTATAAGCCTATGTATGAAATTCAGAAAATATAGAATTTGTAAAAATGAAATTTGAAATCTGTAGAATTCCCTAAAGTAAAAATTGAAATGCACAGAATTTCATAAAACGAAATCTCAAAACTATAGAATTAAGAAATCAAAATCGTAGAATTTTACATTTTTAAAAATTGAAATCTGTAGAATTTTATAATACGAAAATAGAGATAGATAGAATCTTGATTTTTTAATTGTGTGATTTTGAAAATTAAAATCAACAGAATTTTAAGGAGTGAGGAAAATGATTAAAGCAAGTATGCCTATGTCAGTTAATAAATTTGAGAAACTTATTGAAGATGAAAGATTGAATTTTGATTTTCCAATTCAAAGAGCAGATGAGCAATGGAATCTAATGCAAAAATCATTACTAGTACAATCATTAATTGTTGATTATTTTATTCCTCCAGTAGTTACTGCTGCAGAAGTAGAAACTAAAGATGGTAAAACAGCAAATACCTATTGTGTTCTTGATGGTAAACAACGTATTACAAACTTAGTTTCGTACTTTAAAGGTGAATATGCTTTACATCCAGATACTCCATCAGTGAACGTTGATGGTACTTATTTTAGTATTGGTAAAATGAAATACGAAGATTTACCTGAACCAGTTAAAATAGAATTTCAAACTAAGACATTAAATATGTATTATCTAAGCGATATAACAGAAGAACAGAAAGTAGAATTATACTATCGTTTAAATAATGGTGTGTACCTAAGTGTTCACCAGAAGAATAAAGCAGTTATGGGTGTAAGCGCATCTATTAAACTAAATAAATTATCAGAACACCCATTTATGACGAAGAATGCATATTTTACTCCATCACAAAAACGTAAAGGAGAAGATCAAGCAGTATTACTTCAAACTTTAATGTTATTTGATGAAGAATATGAGTTGAAGTCATTTGCTAGTGATGAATTAACAAAGTATGCTGAAAGACTACATGAAGAAGTGAATGAAGTGATTTTTGAAGCTTTAGAAAAAGCTATGTCTGTTTTACATGATGCTTATGGAGATGATTCAGACAAGTTTTTATTAAGAAAGATCAATTTACCTACATTAATATATACAATGAAACATTTTGATGATAAAGGCTATAATAAGCAACACCTTATTGAGTGGTTGAAACTTTTCTCCGACACAGTACAAGATAAATCGGATGAGATACCGACTAATTATAAAGAGTTTGCAGGTTCATGGGGAATTAAGAAGGTAAATGTGTTAGGACGATTAGAATCAATTACAAAGCATTTAGACGAGTTCTATATTCAAAAGGTAAAGATTGAAGTGTAAAATTAAATAATAAAATACACAAAATACATTGACTTGTAATTTGTGATTATGGTAATATCAGGTTTAGAATAAATGGTGGCTTCGACTAATTATAAATACTAATTTAAATTTGTAGTTGGAAGTTGTATACCATTTCAGTATCAATTAAAATTGATCTATAAAAGTATAATATTATTTAAAATGGAGGAATGAAATAATGGCAAAATTAACAAATGTTCAGTTAGAAAAAATTCAAAAAAATTTTGAAGTAGATGGAGATATACTTGTGATTAATCATGAAGAAAGTCAATATGTCGGTGATATTTATAAGATTAAACTTAAACCAAACTCATTGATTGATACAGAGCATCATCCAATTAACCTATCTAAGCACTGTATAGAAATGATTAAACAAATTGTAGGCGATGGTATTTCATTTAACAACACTAATACTACGTTTTGGATTCAATGAAATCAGCATTTTATAAAATATAAGGAGGAAGTAATTATGAATATCAAATGTGAAAATTGTAATTGGGAAGGTAAAGAAGAGGATTTAATTCACGTTGCTGATGATTACGGATCAGGGAAGTTAGAAACTTGCCCTAATTGTAAAGATAGTTGGCATTTACATGATGAGGAATACTAGATAATAGAAGTCTTTTATCTAAACGATAGGGAGATACTTTATGGCAGATATCAGATTTGCAGTGAGTGATGATTACCTAAGTGAATTTCAAAAACATTCGATGGAAGGATATATCACATCGTACACTTTAGAGCTAGACTTTTTCGATGAAGTAGAAGTAATTGGTGTTATTAATATAATTTTTGACGTAATTGGGTATGGAATAGATGGTTTTGATGGAGGTATTGATATTTCATATCAAGTTATGTATTTTCAAGATCCATTGAACAAAGAAGATTATCTAGACGATAACGAGGCTTTCATTTATATTTTTTCAAACTATGGAAACGATATAATGACTGTAGTTAACTTAGCTTATGATGCTTTAGATGATTTCTATACAAATGGTACTCCATTGAACAAATTTGCGTATCATTTCAAGTAAAATAAAACAGTGATTTTATAGGAGTAGAGAAGATGGATTTAAACAATATCATGAGTGAAGTAAGAGAAGCTCACTATAGAATTTATGAGCATTCAGTAGAAAATAAACAGGATATAAATGCATTAGATCAATCTTTAATATTCTTATCTAGCAATGCATTTTTGGAATTGAAATCATTGGTAGTATTGGTTGAAAATAAAGCTTATCATGGCACTTATAGTTTATGTAGGAGCATATTAGAAAAATTTATTTATATGAGATACATTTTAGAAAAAGATTCAATGAACCGAGCTGAAGACTTTCAATTATCAAATTTAAAATCTTGGATCGAGATATACGAAAAAACTAAAAAGATGTATCCAGAACAAGTGCCACCTATTGATAAAAACGAATTAAATGAATGTAAAAAACCATTCATTTCTTCTAAAGATAAATATAAATGGTATTGTGGTAGTGGTACTAATTCAATTTCAAGGTTATTTAAATATTTTAAAAAAGATAAGTATGGATATTATTACATGAAGTATAGTGGTGAAACACACGGTAATGATTCGATCGCAAAATTTATAGATACTTTTAAATTAAATTATGACAAAGAACAATATGATAATTCAGAGGTTGTGTACATTGCGTTAGAGGCTTTTTGTGATATTTTAAAATCACTAATTGACCACTACAATCTCAAAGAGATAGTTACTTATTCTAATATTTATGAAGAATATACAGTGAAATTATAAGATAAAATGAAGTTATTATTAAAAGGAAGGTGAAGCGAATGTCAAAACAACCTGTGCCAAATTATATTTTAAAGAAGGCTTTACAACTGAATGAGCTAGATGCAAAACAGAAGAAATTGATCTCTGAAATTAAAAATTGGATGAATTTAAGTGGCTACTCTTATGATGATATTGTAAATGAAAATGGCATATTAATGAAATTGGCGATTGGTGAATTTGAAAATATAGATGATATCAAACAAGCTTTTGATAACTTAAATAAATGATATAGAACTATTATTAAAATTAGGAGTGATTATATGTATGAACGTGTTAAAGGTGTATTTAATCCAAAAAATTTAGATACTTTAAAAGAAGAATTTAAAAGTGAGATAGGTAAAACTTTAATATTTAGATATGCATGGTTAATGGATGATGACGATCCATTTCCTAATGAATGGGCTTTGATTTGTGAAAGTGAAAAATCAACACTGCATAGAATATGGATTCCTAAATTTGATTTAGATAATATTGAAATCCTAGAAGACTAACATTAATAGAACTATTAGAAAAGGGGAGAAACAGTTATGAAATTCGAAGTCCAATATGAGCAAAAGTCTACTCGTATAATGATAGTTGAAGCTGATTCATTAGAAGAAGCCGAGAAAAAGGCATTTGATGGTGAATACGAAGATGATTGGGAAGAGGATTCTTCAGAATTTAGAATCCTTGATATTAAAGAAAGTGAAAATCAGTAGAACTATTATCAAATAAAAAAGGAGAAATTATGTCAAAAATAAAAGAAGTAAAATGCTCATCTTGTGGTAAACCATTCAAAGATGATGGGAGTGATATTGTTTGTACTGATGTGCGAGGGGGCAGCTCAAAAGATTACTTACATGAAGGATGTCATTACGGATTCCTTGCTGAATGGACTACTAACAACTGGATGGATTATGAGGAATTTATAGATGCTACTACAGAAGATGAATAATTATCATAGTTAGATAAAACACATCTATTATAGAAAGTGAGGTGAATGATCTTGAGAAATATGCCGTATGAAATAAAACAAAAGCTACGTCAATATAACAAAGCGAATCTTAAGGCGAAGTCTTTACACGATGAATTGGTGGAAATTTTTGAAGAATACGGAGTCCCTTATGAAAACTTAACTGCAAATCAAGAGTATGGTGACTATCAGGAAGAAAATTCAACAGAAGGTCTTGCATTTATTAATAACAACGAAGGGGATATTGAAGAGAATATTGCTGAAATTGAAGAAGTATTTTTGCACTTTGTTAATCGAAACAGCAGATCGGTATGAAAAAAATGTCAAGGAGGGTTTATGTGGGAGAAATTGTTTTTAATGATGGTAAATGGGGAATTGTCAAATTCGAAAATGGTGTTAGAGCGTTTAGTTATAGTGGTAGAACAACAAGAATTCATGACAATAGGTTTGAAATAATGAAACAAAGTTCTATTCCGAAGTACATAAAAGAGAAAATGATTGAAGTCCTTGATTCATATTGAATAAATATAGTATGTAGGAGCGATATACAGTGAATGCAAATATGAAAATAGTTAGAGATTGGATAATCACGCAGTCATACGAAACTGCAATTATTGAATTAGAAGGAGAGTACGATACTGTTCCGAATGAAGTGTATAAAGCTTATTACTGCTTATCATACATAGAAAAATTAAAAGTTTTTAGAAATGCAGTAAATCATATTATTAAAAACTACTAAACGAGAAAATTTATTTAAGAAAGGACGATTATACATGGCGTATCAAACACCCACATGTAGTTGTGGTGGAAAGCTGTTATTTGTCGAATTAGAATACACAGAAGTTCATTACAGAATAACTAAAAAGGGAGAAAAATCTAAAAAAGTTTACGATAAGGTTGATAAAATTGGAGTAAATGAACAGTTGATGAAGTGTGAAGATTGTGGAAATCGTTATTCCTGGAATCATGATGATAAGGGAAGAATTATTATTGGTTAAAACAGTAAAATGTTATTAAAGTATAAAATACATAAAAGGATATTAATTGAATGAGTAAGGAGAGTACAATTCGGCTACAAATACCAACTGAAGTTGTTAGAAATATTGGATTTAAAATTGATGAGAAGTCATTTGCTATTTATGCATTTTTACTTTATCAGAAATTTCGTTCTCGTGATAAGAATGACCCTATACTTCAAATTGATCATGTCGTTATGAAGAATAATTTAGGTATCAATGACAATAGAACATTAAAAAGATGCTTTAAAGTGCTTTATGACCAAAAGTTAATTAAGAATGAGATAAGTAAATTTCCAACCAATGGACAATTAAAAGTTGAACTGTTGTATCCATACAGAAAAGATTGGTTCACGCAGCTACCTTTAAAATCACTAAATAGAATTGAAGAAATAGGTCATCATGGATATCGCTTGATGTATTACTATGAATCATACATAAACAGAAATGACATATCACAAGACTACTGTTATCCATCGTACATATCTATTAGAGATGATTTAAAAATAAGTGACGATACTTTGACTAAATACAATACCCAATTAAAAAAGTTAAAGTTAATCACTATAACTAAACACGAGGTACAATTTGATAATCCATTAGATGAAAATAGATTCACAAGATTCAATAACCATTACCGTGTTAATTTATTTAATGTTTAATTGTAGATAGAGGAGGAAGAAGAAAAAGGTAATTACGATTCTCACTTTTCGATAGAAAATGAAATCGTATATACTGGTTCTTAATGTATATTATGTATCTTGTTCTTTATACACCCCAATTTATGCAAGGGCGATTAGCATATTTTATCCGTCGAATTAGCATTTTAACTCCTTAAGGGTTGCAAGAATCGGGGTAAGGGAATTTCAATGTTAAAAATGAACATAGAAAAGGAGGATTTAATGAAGTATAAAATGCCGTTAAAATACATCTTAAATGAAGATAGAATGATTACAGATGTCGTATTTACAATTATTTTCGCTATAATAAATAGCGAAAACTTTACCAATGGTTCTGATTATAAAATAAAAAATAGTGAATTAAAGTATCTATTGGGTGTAACTGATAATCGAACCGTTAATAAAAATTTAGAGATAATTAAAAAAATGAATATAATAGAAGATTACGTAATTACAAATAGAGGAATCTTAATTGTAAAAAGGATTACAGTACCAGAAGAGATGTGGAAGGTGGAATTACCTGATTTAATTTTCAATAAACACAGAGTAATATGGATTATTTTTTATTTAAATTATTATCGTACACTTCAATTAGAGAATCAGGATAAATATTATTTTAGCTTTGTGTCTACTAAGAATATGTCTTCAGTTTTAAATTGTTCCGAGGAAACTATGACAAGAGCGTTAGAAGAATTAAAAGCAAATAATAATTATAAAATTTTAACTGAAAAATTCATATTTCCAATAAAGGACAAACACAGGATAATCCTACCGAAGATCAAAAATAATCCAAGAACTACTGATGACGAACGAAAACTAGAGGATTATTTACAAAATAACATAAGTTTAATTGAAGAAGGAATGACTTTTATCGATAGACAAGTACCTGTAGATCATGGATTTATCGATATCGTAGCGAGAGATAAAAACGGTAGTAAGTGTGTTATCGAGTTGAAATCTGTAAATAATGATAAAAGATTACCTTATCAATGCTTATATTATCCAACACAAATAAAAGGAAATACTAGGATGTTAGTAGTAGCACCAGATTATCGTGAAGACATGTTGGTGAGCCTAAATAAGCTTGATGTTGAATTATATACATATGAAATGTCGAATGATGATTACATAATTAACAGATTTGGGGTTAGGTAAAATAAGCTTTAATTAAACCGTAGAGAACGTATATTAATTGGATATATAAAGTGTACCGAAAAGCATTAAGATAGCTAAAATCAATTGCAAATAATATTAAAAGTTAAATAAAAGATAGATATTATAAGAATGATTAGGAGGAGAGAACCTATGAGCAATGATGTAGTGTATGAAGGAGATATTGTAATCATAAATGACAAAGAAAAAATATCGTCATCTGAAAATAGGAAAGCATTAGAAAATGGAGTGCCTTATTTCGTTACAAAATTAGGAGTATCTAAAGGTGCCTTTTTATATTGAGGTTTATGGAAAAAGTATTCTGCTATTTGATTCAGATATGCCTAATATTGAACATATAACAATTGCAGAAAGATGTGAATATAAAGTGGGAGATCACATAGCTATAGTGAACATTAATAGAGTAGATAATGCTGAAGAGAATGGATTTTACGAAGGAGTTGATTACAAAATAACTAATACTGTTGGAGATAGAGACATTATAATTACCAATAACAAAACAGAATTGTGGATAAAAGAAAATGAATTTCCATATATCAAACAAGTAAATTCTCTTGCCCCAATTATAAGTGAAACGACTGTTGATAGCACAAAAGATATTCAAAAATTAATTGATGAAGCTTTAGATTGTAGGGATTTTAAAACTCTTGAAAAATTAGTAACTAAGCTAAACGCAATTAAATAATAACTGAATATTATATAAAAAAATACATAACAAAAGGATTGAATGCACCTTGAATATATTAGAGTTAATCAATAAAAGTCCATACAATTGTGATTTAGTAGAGTGTGAATTTCTATTGAATCATTATAAAAGTTTAGACAATACATATGATTTCAAGATGAAAGTTAGAGCAATAGAAAGACAAATAAAGAAGTTAACAAAACCGAAACAAAAACTACAATGGGAATTGGACGCAGAGGAATATATAGAAATCACTAAAAGATGGGAATCTTTAGGTTGTTATTGGAAAGATAACTCATATTATTGTAAATGGTATTATAAAGATAAAGAGTTTTATATGTGGTGGAGTGGATCTCATATTTCAGACAATATTATAAAAGCTAGAGAAGCTGATAAATTGCTAGACAAGTTTTTTACTTGATGGTGAGTTTGACATAGGTGATATTGCACCTTGTCCAGACGGATTCACATTTGATGATGTAAGTAAGGCAATTAACAATTATGAACAATTTGTAAGTAGAAAATAAGGGGGATTCAGGTGATTGAAACAAGTCCTACTAAAGAAGAATTAGCTAATGAGATAAAAGTTCTTAGAGGATATATTCATGAAATATCGGAAGTGTGGCACAGTTATCACATAGATGGTATTTCAAAGAAAAAGTATATCAATAAAGTAAATAAAGTTCTAAATAAATATTATTCAAATGAAGAAATCGATTTAGATATATCTGAATTAACGCATGAACTATTTCCATAAAAGTGATTTATTATAAAAATACATAAATAAGGGGAATTAATATGAAGCCTTCAACACATAAGAAGATTAAAAAATTTAAATCAAAATCTCTCAATACATATTACAAAATCATGTATCCGTTAGCATGGCTAATTGATAAATTTGAGAAGTATAAATACGAACGGCTTAAGCGTAAAGTGACTCCAGAATATGCTGCAAAGTTACTCTCAAAAGAAATTTATAAATATCAATGCAAAAGCATTTATGACAATGAATCATACGTAGTCATTGCTGATTATGTAGATACTGAAGAGTATATTGATCCATATCGTGCAATCAAATATTTTACAAATTTCAAGTCTAAAGCAAGAAAGATAAGTAAAATATTGAATCGTAAGGATATCAACGAAAGTTTCTTTAATAAAGTCATGGAAGAGTTCAATAAGATAAATGAATATACATTCGTAAAGGTAATTGATAACAATGCACAATATAAATGGGGTAGACGAAGCTAAACGCTACATAGAATATCAACGACATAACTTACGTAAACCACGTACATATACATATTCAGCAGGATACTCTAATTACGGTGATTTTGTACCTTTTAGAAATTTACTATTACAGATGGGTGAGCAATTAAATAAGGAAGAGGTAGTAGGTCAGTTAAGGTATTAAATAATAGGATAGTATTAAATAAAGATAAATATTTTTGAAGTTACTGAGTACAGAACTTATAAATATCCTCTGTACTCAGTTTTGTTAGCAACTCCTATATAACAGCACTTTTGGAATTTCTTCGCTATACTAAATTGTGCTAGATCATTAATACAAGTGAGCAAATGAATTCCAAGGATCATTACGAGCAGTGGTATGAAAGAAGTAAAAATAGTCATTAAAATAACTAAGAAGGAAGAAATAATCATTAATGGTGATATTGAAATAATCATCAAATCTTCTCTTTTTATTGCTCCGTTAACAGTGTTGGATAATATATTTAATTTAGGCTCATACCCAAACGCTTTAAAAGGAATATAATGACATAACTCATGTATGGGGATAACCAATAAAAAGGATAAAATAACAAGTATAAATGTTTTATTTAGTGATAATGAATAATCGAACAATTCAATTTTCATCATATAACCAGAGGATAATACTAATGCATATGCAATTAATCTAACAGTAAAGCTTTCTTTAATTGTGGTTGAATTTACACAATTATTTAAATTATATTTCTCTAACATTTGTTTATCTAAAGAATCTTGAGTAAGTATTTCCAAAGTTATCACATCCTTTGATTTTAAAATTAAGATATATCAACCTTTATTATATGCACTAAACAATTTAATTATGCTGCTTCAAAAAGGACATGTTTATTTTATATAATAAAATACATGAATATATTGAAATGAGTAAAATGTGGTGTTAATATGATTATAAGAAGTAATTAAATTAGTTAATAGAACCGTTTTATAAAACTAAAGGAGGAAGAGGTAAATGAATGAAA
Source organism: Lysinibacillus sp. FJAT-14222 (assembly GCF_001278875.1). NCBI lineage: Bacteria > Bacillati > Bacillota > Bacilli > Caryophanales > Bacillaceae > Lysinibacillus > Lysinibacillus sp. FJAT-14222. The sequence continues at coordinate 144,798 of NZ_LIYL01000044.1, forward strand.
AGCTGCAAGAGATTATCGATTATTTAAATGATGGTATTAATTATGATAAGCGAAATTTCATCAAGGAACTATCAATGAATTGTGATGATACAATGGGATTTTCTCCAGATGAATTACGTATTATGTGGGGCAGTAGGTTGACAGGAGATTTAGATTCGTATAATGAGGAATTCTTCAATAAAGTCATCGAATCGGTAGTAAAAGTAATCGGATCGTTTAAAGATAATTATTAAGTAAAAGAGGAGTTTTATTAAAAGGAGGAATTATGAATGAAACAAATAATGCATCAAGAGATATTGGAATTTACATATAACACACGAGAAGAAAGAGATATGCATGTAGAAGCAATGGAAGCTCAAGGGTGGGAGAATGGTGGGAAAGTAAGAAGATTAAAAAACGGAGTTTCTATTTGGGATTCCGACAACAAAGATAATTACGAATGGTTTGCTGATTTTTGGAAGTATTATTAAAGGAGGAAATACATAATGAAACGAAAATTAGTATTAGTAGGAATGTTAGGATTTACAATTTTATTTGGATGTAGTCAAAGTGATGAGGGAAATGTATACGCTAGTGATCAAGGTGAGATGAATGTAATGTCAGTAGATAGAGTACACAATGGTGACGCAGTTATACTAAAACATAAAGATACAGGTTGCTACTATACATATGTCAGAGGTACTGGTAGCAGCACATCTTCTGCTCCAACTCAAATGATGGTTGTGAAAGATGGAGTTGTTGTTCCGTATTGTGATTAATTAAATAAATTGATTCTTTTATTAAAGTTTAAAAATACATAAAACGGAGGAATGGAGTAATGGTTAATGATGTTATTGCAAAAGCAATTCAAATGGAAGTAGAAGCTCAAGTAGAGAGCTATGTTGGGAAATATGAGAATTTAAAAAAGAATTATGTAAAACTAAGTGATGATCATATAAAATTAAAAGCTGAAAGTAGTGAGCTACTTTCTAAATTAAAACAACTAGAAGCGATAAAATCATTCTCTGATAACATAACTATTGAGACAATTGAAAGTGCGGTTATTTGCAACTTGAATTATAATCCTACTGATATTTCATTTAGTGGTATGCGTAGTGAAGAAATTCCAATGTGGTTTAAAATCCTCTGTCGCTACTTTGACAATAAAAATGAAATTTTAAATCTATTTAACATTTTCAATATCGAGTACCCTAACTGGGCAAAAGATATAATACTTCCTAGTCATTATAATAAACAGCAACTAAAGTTATGTTTGAATAATTCAGGTCAATTATATGTATGTAACGGTCAAATTTACGAAGGTAACATGGGTTTTTATTATACGTACCATCGCAGACATAACTTTGATTTGGAGACTGTATTCAAGCGTGAGTCTTATGTAGAAATTCCTTTCCAATTACTTCTGAAAAATAAACTACTGATTGAAGATGATGAGTTATTCGATTTATTACTAGAAAAATTACATAACGAGGCATCACACATTTCGTATTTTATGAAGTTAGTTTACTATCAAGACGTTCCTATAGATAAAGTATTAAAATTGCTGTCTCCAACTAAAAGTGGTGCTATTAATTACAAATCAATTGTCGGAAAGTATCCAGAACTCCTTAAAAGCGAGCATGTTGGTGAAAGTTTAAAACAAGGTATTTCAGAAAATGGATATTCTGAGTTGTACTTACTGAAGTTTAATAAAGAAGTCCAAAAAGAATACCTTTTGAATCGTGAGAATAAAGACTTGAAATTTGTAGAATTGATTGATAAATCTATGGAATTTAATACAGAAGAAAAAGCAGAGTTAATTAAATTATGCTATATGAATAAAGTTAAATAATAGTCACGTTTTATAAAAAACTAAAGGAGTGATTTTTTGGCTAAATGGGAAAAAAGGTTTAAAGAAATCTTAAGTAGTGAAAGAAAAAAGCATTATGCTGTATGGGAACTGGCTGATAATCTTGAAAAGATAATTCATGGATTCAGTCCAATTAGTAGAGAAGAATTAAAGAAAGAGATTACGCCTATCATTGATAGTACAGAACTCGTAGAGTCAGTTATATCAGAAATTAAATATGAAAACAGATATGAGAAGTCTGATTGTGAAGAAAATAATATGATACTAACTATTAATATAACTGGAGATTTTAAAGGTAGTATAGTAATTAAAACTGGTAGAGGTACTAGAGATAATGGGACAGAAAGAACCCCTATATTTTACGTATCTAGTTATGACAAAAATGTTTATTCAAATAAAATAAGTGAAATGAAGCGAATGTACAAGAAATATCATAATTATTCATTAGAGGTAATAATTGATTTATTTTTTGATAGACAATCGTATCTAAGCTATGATGATCGTTTTAAGGTTTATGAAATAAGTAATAAAAAGCCATCTTCTTATGATGATTCAATAAAAGGATACATAAAATCATACGATGATAAAAAGGATTGAGAATTACAAAAAAGAGCTTTTGGTAATTTAAATAAATTAAAGCACAGTGAAGATATTATGAAATTTGCTGAGGAAAATTTGGATGGGGTAAGTGAAAGTATTACATATGAATGGACTGAATATAGATTATAGGAGTGGGATAATGGATTATAACAAGATATTGAAAAATACAATAACTGCAATAAATTATGAAAATCCAAATATAATTAAACTAAAATCAGATGGTAATGATAAGAAATTTGATTTAGATTGGAATACTTCCCAAAAGATATCAAAATTAATAAATAGACAGTACTATTTTGGAACAGATATTAAACTTGATACCGAAAAAGAATTTTTACAAACTTTTAAAGAATTGCTGAAAATTAAAAGAGCCTTAAAGATTATGAAGAGTGAAAACTAATACTTAATAATATATTTGTATTGTTTAATATTAATGATGTGAAATTGACTCAAGAAGTTTAAAATGATATCTTCTACATAAACAGCTAGTTTATTTATTAGCTTTTTAAACAGAAGGGTGATTTTATGTCAAATAATAAAAATGTTGATTCAAGAGAGTTTTATTATTTAAGTCCTATAATTGGGAGAAGTATAAAAGTGTTCCGTAAGTCAAATAAGCTTACTATGGAGGAAGTCTCTAATCGTACAGGATATTCAGCTCAAGCCATTAGTTTATGTGAACGTGCAAAGAGAATGCCGTCTTCAGACTTACTGCTTAAATTGGCTGCAGTTTATCAAGTTTCAGAAGAAGAATTATTTAGACTAAGAGAAGAGACTATTATTGATACCGTTCAAACTTATGGAGAAAAATCACCAGTTAGTATACGTAACGAATTTGATACTATCATGAATACTAAATATAGCAAAAATACACATCCTAGCAATCGATCACAAAATGATCGTATTTCATTAGGTGATGGAGAGTATGCAACTGATGAAGAATTGATATTAGCTAAAGCCTTTATAATTACACTTCGTTCAATTAAGAAGTAGTTATGTTATAATCAACGGAAAAGGAGTGTTGTTATATTATGGGTTTCTTTTCAAACAATTCTAATACTAAGTCAGTTAATGTATTTAAATATCATGAAAAGGTAGCTAATAGTTTAAACGCAGGAAGAAAGTATTTGTCAGAAGTAGAAGGGGAAACAATTTGGGATAAGTACGAAAGCGCAGAATATTCACGTCGTTGTAAAAACGAGATGAAGCGTAATTTTGTGATATGGTCACGTTAAGTAAATTAAAATAAAGTATTGGGAGTAGGATGAATTTATCTTACTTCTTTTTTATATAATAAAATACATAAAATATGTTGTAATAAACAAATTTGTGTGGTAATATTTAGTTAAATAATAAAAGGAGTGATTGAAATGATGAACGAACAAGAAAGAATTCAATACATAAAAGGATTATCAGAAAATGGGTTAATGAGTGAGATTAATTACGATGATATTAATTTCTTAATTGATATTGCTAGTCGCTTGCAGCAATTTGCAACTGAATTTGATCCAGTACTTACTGAAGGACAGATGTCTAATTATGCTGAAGCATATCAAGAAGTTTTAGCAAATAGAAATTAAATGAAACCAATATATTATTTAAATTAAGAGGAGGAGTAAACGTGACTGAGTTAAGAAGCTTTAGAGATGCTTCAGGTAATATTATTTACGAAGGAGATTATACGACAATTGAAGGGTCTGATAAAAAATGGATTATTACATGGGTAGATAACAGTGTAGAAGGTTGTCTTGGGATGCCTATAGGTTGGTATGAGCAGAGAGATGATTTTGAATCTTGGAGACAATTAGAATGTGGTGAGAGTTATGAAATTAAAGGAAATATCTATTTGGAAAAGGAAGAATCGAAATGAGAGAATGGAAATCACAAGTTAACGGAAAGCACTTACGAGTATTGATTGATGAAGGAGAATCATTTAAAATTCTACAAGAATTAGAAAGTATAGTAAAACGTATTTCAAATAATTCAAATTCATTTAAGTTAGATGAGTATGACAAAGAAGAATTTGAAGAATTGCTTGGAACAATTGAATCTGACACATATGCAGGAGAAGCTGCGTTAATGGATTATATAAAAGGTGAAAATTGGATTAGCAATATTGATGAATTAGTGGATGACAGGCTTTCACAGTTTTATGACTTGTGCGATAAGCATGATATATGGGTTACTGTTTAATTAGATTGCATAAAAAGAAAGTGAGGAATTTAAAATGAATAAAGAATCAACTTTAATGATGATGGAAGCTGAAAGAGATCAGGCTGAACTTAGAGTATTAGCACAAATCAATTCCCTAAGAAATACTTTAAATAATTTAGAGAATGTAATTAAAAATGGTGAAGCAATAAGTGAATCACAAGGGTTACAAGGAAATGGGGATTATTTAGATATATATTTAACTAAATTAATTACTTACAATAAAGTAATTGAGCAAGTGAAGAATATTAAGTAATATCATGCTTTTATAAAATTAAATACATAATAAGGAGTGGTGTAGTTGAACGAAACAAAAGAAATGCGACTAGCAGCTATCAATAATCTAATAAAATTTATTTCAGAACGTGGTCGTAGGTTTTTCTATCGAGAGAGAAATAGGATGACTGGAGAACCACAAACAGCTTACCTGAAATTGAAAAATAACAGAATTTATTTTGTAGACGCATACACGAGTAAAGAAGTTTATGCATACAGTGGATATCCACATGACGGATTCTCACATGGAGGTACTTTATGGGCATTGGTTTGCGATTTCAGTATATTCGTACGAACTGGTAAATCCAGTAATGGTAAACATGGTTATGGTGGTTTGTACAGTGGTGATTGGGGTCACGGTGATGAAATACAGGAAGAAATAATCAATTATGCTAAAGAGATCGGTTATTTAGAGTAATTACGTAATACTAAACTTTCATGAAAGGAGAGTTGTGACGTGGACTTGAAAGAAAGAGAGCGTTTCGGTTGTATGTTAGGAATGATAATAGCACTTATTCCTATTGTCATCGTTATATTAACCTTAAAAGGTTTCTAATTACATAATTAAGGAGGAAGATTAATACAGTGAATCATATTGTAATTAATAAGTTAGAACATGTGTTAACTGGTAGCTGCGGAGTTATAGGTACGTACAGTGGATACAAGGATTATCATGTTGGAGATATAGTAGAAATAAAAAGTTCAATTAGTGGGATATCTCTAAATGTCATTTGCGAAAGAGAGGGTAGTTATTTCCCTTATGGATGGAGAAGTGCTAGCTTGAAACGATTAGAAGAAAAACAAGAAATGAAGAAAATATACAGTTACACTCATTTGAATAAAAAGTTGATTAATAAGTGCAGGCATAAACTATTTATTGTTTAACAAATGATGTAGTAGGAATGCTACTTTTTAATAACATTCCAAATGGTGATAATTTTATCAATCAATTCCTCGTCAGAGTGTAATAATTATTCATAAAAACTAGATAGTTTGGTGCTATCCAAATTTAAATTGCCGCAATTAGAATGTCTACCAAGAATTGAATCGACATTAATATTAAAATAATCAGCTAGTTTAGTGAGAGTTGAAATATCTGGTTCACCTAAGCTGTTCTCATATTTAGCGTAACCTTGTCTTGGAATACTTAAAATATCAGCCATCTCTTGTTGAGTTAATGATTTAGATTTTCTTAGATATTTTAAATTATTTCCAAATTTATTATCCAAGTGAACACCTCAAATAAATTATAACATGTAAGGAGAGAGTTTATGAATAAACCATATACAATTATTTTTAATCCAAAAGGAATTGCTGTCATAACAATTGATAATAGGATCGCAGATGACGAGAGTCGAATGATTCAACGTTTTAAAGATGTCGGATATATAGTAACGAATGTAACAGAAGAAACGTATAAAGAAATCACTAATAATAGAAACTTCTGTCCATTTTAAATTAAAATAAGGTGGAAAAAATAATGAAAATTAGATTATCATTAGAAAAAATAAAAAGAATAATACTTATTATATCTACGTTAATTATTGGATATAGTATTGGAGCTACTTGTGAAAATATCAAATTTCAAAACAAATTGAAAGACTTGGAAGAACAATTCGACAAATTAATTGAGATGTATGAGAATAATTAAAATTAATTAAAGAGACTTATTATTGAAATGGCAGGAGGTTATTGTAGTGAATACTTACGAATGGTTAGATGTTAATTTTCAAATAGTCCTAAGAAATCTTAATTTAAATGAGCACATTCCTTATTCTCAATCACTTATATCTTCAGATGCAGATAAATGTTATGGGTACGAGTCAATTTGGAATAAGAAAAATGTACCGTTCGAACATGGTTCTGCACTTTACTTAATTTCAAAATTACCGCCATATGATAAAGAGGTTAGGTATACTTCTAATGGATGGGTAGCACCAGATAAATGGGTTATTGATAATTATGAAAGATTTAAAGAGCACTTACCAAGAATTGAATAAATTAGATTTATTATTAAAAATACATATTAAAGGATTGGCAAAATGAAAGTAGACTACATTTCTGATTTGCATTTGGATTTTCATATTCGACATAACGGAAATTACGGTAAATGGGAAAACAAAACTCATTTATTTTTAGAGAAGTTGTTGCCGGATAACAAAGGGGAAGTATTAGTTATTGCAGGAGATTTATCTCATTACAATATTCAATCTAAGTGGTGCTTAGAATACTTTTCAAAGCAGTATGAGCATGTATTCTTTGTAATGGGTAATCATGATTACTATTTAATTAGTGGAGGTCAGAATAAAAAATATAAGAACAATAGTATAAATAGAGAGTTTGAATTAATGAAGCTGATACCATCTTTAAATAATGTAACTCATTTATATGATTTTGAAGAGTTCTCATATAATCGCATAAAAATAGCCGGATCAACTTTGTGGTATCCTCTGCAAGAACAAAAAGACATTGACTTCTTTAACAATATTTCTAATGATTCTAAATTAATAAAAAAGCTTGATGTCGTTGCAGAACATTCATATGAAACTTTCAAATACGAGTACATGGAAGAAGTAGATATTCTTGTTACCCATGTTCCACCGGATATTTTGCAGAGTCATATTAAATATGATAGTACATCATGTTATTTAAATGAATTAGAAAATATCAAAGCTAAACATGTAGTAACAGGACATGTTCATGAACAAAATAAATATTACAATACGGATGGAACAAATATCTATATCAATGCATTAGGCTATCCAAATGAATGGTTGAATCATATGAACCCACTTGAATATAGTAAAGAAGAACGCCAGAAGTTCGCCTTAGAATGGAATGTAATTAAATCATTTGAAGTTAAATAATATTGGATTTTTATAAAAAGAAATGGAGGAGTCAATGAGAGATTGGTATGTACTAGCAAAATACATTGAAAATTACCCTAGTTACGATAAGAAAAATTATTTCAAATGTAACCGTGGGATAGATTATAAAGGTTCGGAATACTACGTACAATATGTGTATTTCGGCTCAATTAGATATGCTCTTTTTATAAAATATGTTAGAGAAGAAAAAGAGGAAAAGTGGTTATATACAGGAAATGAAATGAAGATAGGTGACAAATACATAAAAAATGATGTAGAACATAAAGTTGAAAGTATTTTACATAATGATGATGAGAACTACAGTGTTTATGTTATGAAGGATATAGTTAATAAAAATAAAGACCACAGTGAATTATTAAATGCAGAAATAGAAAAAATGAATAACTTTATTCCAGAGTTTAGAAAAATGATTAGCGATAAATTATATAAGCGTTCTTTTTGGGAGATAGTTAAAGACACATTTTTTCAATGATATCGCTCTATCATTAAAAATACATAAAAGGAGTGTTTTGAGTGAGTACAGAAGAAGCAATTTTAGCTATTAATAAGATAGAGGAATTAAATAATGAACTATATGGAGTATATAAATTTTTAGAAGGAACGAGCTTTAATGCTCCTAGTAATCAGGTTGCAATATGGTCGGATTTTTCTAATAAAATTAAATTTACTATTAATAAATACGATGATTTTGACAAGGTATTCATTGTGCGTTCTGATTACGATAAGTATTACTTAGAACCAAAACAATTATTATCGTTAGTAAATAAATACGGTTTATTATAATACAGTCATTTTATAAAATTTAGGAGGTTAATTTTATGCACGAGGAAATAATTTGTAAGAATTGCGGAGATGATTGTGAAGTACAAATATGGACTGAACAGTATCATAGTGGATTATGCAGCTGTTGTTATGACGACTTGGAGGATTGACTATGGAATTTTACGAGTTTAATGTATCAATTTTTAGTGGATTAAAAGGAGTTGGATATAAGAAGTTATGGAAGGATGTACGTGTAATTCTAAATAAGAACACTTCACCAGAAGACATTATTGATGAGGCATTACGTCAAGTAAAGTCTCACCCAAAGACACATCATTGTGAAGTATCAATTGTTAGGAAAATAGACGATATAGAATATGAGATAAAAGATAAAGTGAATGAAGTTTTACATAACATTGAGCAGATTATGATGAGTATTTCAGTTCGAAAAACAGAAAAAAGTAAAATTTGTTTTGAAAATAATTATAGAAAACCTGATTTTTCTGATTTAGATTGGTGTTTCGAGCAACTATATTATTTGAAGAAAGAGTTTCAATAAAAACAAAGTATTATGTAAACGAAAGAAGGTTGATGATTTGAAGTACGCAATTCAATATGAGCACTTGGAAGATGAATTGGTGAAGGATACTTATTCGAAATGGCATTTCGATGAAGTGAAAAATTATGCTAACAAATACAGTTTAGAATTGTCAGATGAAGATTTTAATCGTTTTTTAAAACTTCAAAAATCAAATAAGGATATAGCTTGGATGATGCACATAATGAGTGTATATAAACAGTCATTTACAGACACTCTCATATCTTATATTACTTATTAATAATTACATAATACGAGCCTATTATGAAGTTGAATGGAGAGAATTTTATTGAAAAAGTTTCCTGTCATTAGTTCCAAAGGTAATAAATATTTAATTGGAATTGAAAAATGGATAGATGCTATTGATCACAGCTATTCTAGTATAGATGTCACTATCTACAAAAAGAAATCATGGTTCTCGAACAAGTTAACAACTTTATACTTTAAAAAATATAAATCAAATACACAGGAATACTATGATTTTGTTTTAGCTACTGAAAGTGCTGTATTTGCATACGAATCATCTTGTAGTTATCTGTTAAATAAAGAAGATGTTATTAACAAAAAGAAATTTAAAGAGTGGAACGGTATTGTTAGATAAAATGAGAATATTATTAGAAATAATGTATTTATAGGTAATACATAATGTAGAAATCAATAAAAAATCCTTTATTTACAATACAGCACTGTATTTATGGGAAGTACAAATTTAGGGGGAATATACATATTGAAGATTAAATCAGGTAGGAAGCTACTTTTAGAAAAGAGAGAAAAAAGTAAATATAAATTCCCTTTATTATTTACTAAAGAAGGTCAAGAATATATGGGATCACACATTGCATCTATTAAGTCTAAAACATTTAAAGTTGATTACTATTTTAAAAATGGATATATATCATCAATTACATATACGAATGGTATTGGTGGATTCTTACTAGCATCAACTTATGCAATATTAGGATACGTACTTCAATTAATACCTGTTGAAGATGTTAAGAAGTTAGGCATGGAGATTAATGGAGAAATAATTGAATTAAAAAAGAAGTATGTTTATACAGGATCATCTGTGAATATAAGCAGCAGATTAAATCCTAACGAAACAAGCTTAAAAATTTGGTTAGATTCATATTTGGTAAGAAATGACAAAGAGAAATACGTTAAAAAGATTAAATGGAATGATAAAAATATTTGTGATTTAAATGTTAAAAATACATAAAAGGTAGTGAGATATGAAGAAAACAAAATTTGAATGGTTAAAGTACCACATTGAATTATCACTAACACATACATATGATAATGCTAGATATGATAAGAAGGCAGAAATCAAAGCAGAAGTATATGAGGACTTACTGTACTTTATTGAAGGATTAGAAAACATTAAAAGGAGTAATACATAATGAGCAATTTTGCAAAATCATGGATTAGTGTAGGTTTGATTTCGGCTTTTATATTAGTGGCGTTGTTATCATTTATTGTAGGGGTATTCTTTACTGGATATTCAATAACAACAAATCCAGAAGCATATGAAGATATAGTTTGTGAAAAACAATAAGGAGATGAAGTCATGTTTGGAAAATCATTTAATTCAGTAACAATTAATGGTAAAACAGTAAATGTAAAAGGTAATAATATTTCAGTAATAAATAATAAAATATATGTTGATGGTAATGTCATTGAGACAGATGAATTATCAGGAGACGTACATATTATTGTAGATGGAAATATAAATAAATTAGAAACAGGATCTTCTGCAACGATCAAAGGAGATGTACTTGGAGATGTTAAAAGTGGATCATCTATTACATGCCAAAATATAAAAGGTTCAGTTAAAGCAGGAACTTCAGTTAGCTGCGGTAATGTTGAAGGAGATGTAAAAGCAGGCACAAGCATTACAATGAAACGATAGAGGAGGAAATTATAATATGAATACGTGGCTTACAAGTGATTCGCATTTCCATCATAAGAACATTTTAACATTTGAAAATCGACCATACTCAACTTTAGAAGAAATGAACGTAGGTATGATTGAAGCTTGGAATAAAGTTGTAAAGAAAGGTGACTTAGTTTACCATCTAGGCGATTTTGTATTTGGAGGATATTCAAAATGGATTGATATTTTACCACGATTAAACGGAGATAAAGTGTTGATTCAAGGCAATCATGATGATGATAAAGTAGTCAAACGAATGTTAGAAGAAGGTTATATTAAGGAATTACATACTGTAGGAATGAAAATGAAATATCAGAAGCAAAATATGTGGCTTACACATTACCCAATGGAAATTGGATTACGTCCTAATAAGTGGTCTGTTTCAGGTCATATTCACTCACAACCTAACAAATATGATAATCAGCTAAATTTAGGAGTTGATTCACCATTACTTAGTTATAAACCTTTTGGAGAACCGTTACATATTGATGAGCTGCTACAAATAATGAATGATCGAACTGAGTCAATTACAAATCAGTTTTTAGAAATGAGAGGTAATTAAGTATGATTGAAGTATTGTTGAATGTTGAACATGTAGATGATGTAGAAATTGAAGATGGCAAACTAAGCATTACCAAATATGACGGTACAGATGATGTGTTGTTCTTCGCCTCACATGGTAAAGAAATTAGCATATCTTTGTCAGAATTAACCAAAGTGATTGAGATGATGAATAAGTGATTTGATAATAGTTATCTTTTATTTAAATAAATACATATTTGGAGGATGGTCTTTTTGACTCTCTTTTTTTATTTGTAATATTTCCGTTGCATAAATCTGAACAAATACTCTATAATATATACAAACAAACGTTCTTTTTCTGGAGGAGAGAGTTTATGTTAAATGACCGTGGAAATATGAAATGGACAGCATTGATGCTGCCTGAGCATTTGGTGAAAATTAAGGAATGGAAGCAAGAGCAATTCCATGATAAACAACGTGATTTAACTGAATGGGAACTAGAAGAGATTGAACAAACAGTGCAGAGAGCCTATAAATTACATGAAGAAGTCAAAATAACCTTGTGGAGTGACAATAAATTACATGATGTTGTAGGAATGATTACTGCTATTAATGCATTTCATAAGGAATTACTCTTGGATATGGATATTTCAATAAAACGTATTACATTTGATCAGATACAAAAAGTATCAATGGTAAATATAGATGATTAATTCAGAGCAACGACAGCTTGTACACAAATTTTTATTGTTAGATTTAGCTGTCAAATCGTTGCAGGTTGATTATCTGAAGACAGAACAATTTAAATTGAAAAATGTATTTCTCCCATTAATGGATTCATTATTAAAGGATTTACGTAATGAATGTTTTAATCTGAAAAGACAGCTTGCACAGCAAAAAATACGAATTGTGGGATGGACTAAGATAGATGAGTACTTTAGTGATGTGAAAATTGCTACAGCAGGTGATGATGTTGATTTACGATATGCTCAACAAGCCTTAAAAACAAAGGTTGAACAACTTATAAATAATTATATTAATGAAAAGTTGAATTTGTAATTACCACTAGTACCTTCATTTACATGTGTTTTTAGTATATATGGCATGAGATAATGGTTTATGAGGGGGAAATAGTAATGTTATTTACTCCAATTAAACCAATGTTACTTCACATGGGTAACAATAATGAAATAATAGATAATCCAGAGTGGATTTACGATATAAAATGGGATGGTTGGCGCATCCTTTTGCATAAACAAGGTGAGCGAGTAGAGGCATATACACGACATGGCAACAATGTAACTTCTAAGTTTCCAGAGCTACAAACTGTTGGAAAGTCAATTAAGGAAGACACAGCAATTATTGATTGTGAAGGCGTAGTACTGAGAAATGGTGTATCAGTATTTGAAGATTTTGCTTACAGAGGTAGACTTTCAAATAAAGATAAGATTGATCAAGCAACTTTAACTAATGCGGCTACTTTTATAGCATTTGATGTATTAGCTACTGGTAAGTCACATATGAATAAAACACTTATAGAACGTAAGGAAATATTATCATCAATAATCGAACCTTCAAATAGTTTACTTGTTACTCCATCGGTCACAGGCAATGGCAACGATATATTTCAGTTAACTAAGGATAGAGGTATGGAAGGTATCGTAGGAAAGCGAAGTAATTCGACTTACAAAACTAACCATCGATCACATGATTGGTTGAAGTATAAACACTTTAAAGTAATGGATACTGTTATCTTAGGATATAAAGAGAATCCTTTTACAATGATAGTGGGTACTCAATTAAGTAACGGTAAATATAGACCTCTTGCGAATGTAGAGTTTGGCTTTAAACCTGAAGAGAAAACAGCTTTCAGGGAAATTGCTAAACAGATAATAACAAATGTAGAACGTGATATAATGTGGATAGAACCAAGCTTATTCTGTAAAGTACAGTATCTTGAGAAAACGAGTACTGGTTCATTGAGAATCGTTTCGTTTAAAGGATTTAATTTTAATAAAGCTCATGAAGAAAGTATCTAAAATAGATGATTAACAGTCACTCATTATTAAATGGGTGGCTTTTCTTTTTATAATATTTCCCTTTTATAAAATTAAATAAAGAAATACATAATTAATACTTGATTTTATGTATTTTGTTAATTATACTTAGGTTAAGAAGTCAAACATTACTAAATATTAGGAGGAGAGCACGTGATTGAAATTAAAGAAGGGTTCGGAGTGGACAATAAAGTATGGGCATTTACTTTCAGTAAACCTTATCAAATTGTACCAATTGGAGAAAATAAGCTTGGAGAGAATCATCTAAATAGACGATTAAAAAAGCTCAAAGAATATGATACACCAAAATATCTTGGGAATGTCGGATCATTATTGCCTCACAGATACAGTAATATCAAAGAAATTAAAAAAGAGATTATTCTAGTAAAAAAGTTCATCAGTAGAAAAGGAACTGATGATGAAGAAATTTATTATGATAAGGAATTTGAGGTATTTGTAATTCACTTCGATGATAATGAAAATTTAATGGTGCTAAATAAGAATTAAAGCATTAAACGATATTCGTATTTTACAAAATAAAAAATAGAATGGAGAAATTAAAATGAAAAATGGCAAAAACTTTTTTGAGTATTATGTATACGTAGATAAGAGATCAGGAAGTAAGGAGAATAACTGCTTCACTATTTTTAGTTCAGACATTTTAAATGAGAATGACATTATCGTAAACAACAATGAGTATTTCAAAATTACAGAAGTCTATGAAGATAACTTAACTGTTGAAAGTATTACAGTTAATGCAGTTAATGTATATAAGGTAATTTAATAATATTCGAATTTATGAAAGGAGAGTTTGTCAATAGATAATAATGATGTTGGAAATGACTGTAAGAAGGAATTTATAATCGATAAGGATTCCATGGTTAAAGAAGTTACAATGTGGATTTATAAAAATACCTTCATGGGTGGTAATTTAGATAAAACATTTAAATTAAATATAGAAATTGAGAAAATAAATGATAATTAGAAAGGTTATATAAACTAGGACTTAGTGAAAACGATGTAAATACTCTTAATTCAATTAATGATTCAGTAATAAAAATAGATTTCTTTAATCAATTACTTATTCAAGTCCATAACAATGGATTTAGGAAAGGAGTAGACGAAACAATAGGTTATGTGAAAGAAATCACCAACCAATAATACTTTTGGAAAGAGGTAGTCAATGGATAATAAAATTACAAAAGAAGCTGCACTTCAATTAAATCAGGCAAAGGATGTAATTTGGAGCGCAATGAACTTAATGATCAAAAAGCAAGGATATAGTGATTTAACTTTACACTTGGAAGGTTCTTATTATGAAATAAGTGATATTTTAAGTAATTCAGAAGTGGTAAGTAATGATATTAAATTGTTTTATGTCTACAAAAAAGATTGGTACTGTAACACTGAAGAAAAAGGATTTATTGTAAAATCTACGGATTGGAAAAGCGCAAAAGCTATTGCTATGAAAAATATCAATTTTAAAGAAGAAAGTAGAATAAATGTAATTGTTGAAGAAGTTGACAGTATTGAAGAAAATATACTGTATTCTACTGTTAATATAAGAAATAATATTACGTGCAATTAAATAAGAAATACATATTTGAAGAAAGGGGTTTATATTTGAAGGTAATTAATTCTAAAATTTATTTTCAAGTTGGAATGTTGTACGTAAAGGATCTAGACACCTTTGATATTCAATTCACAAAAGAAATTAAAGAGGCATACTATGTTGATCTATTGGTAGATTTTCAATATAAGGTTGCTAAAATAGTAAGTTCAATAAAAAGATTAGTGGAAACAGAGCCGAAGTTGATATTTCATAGAGAATTAATCGATGAATACTGCTTAGATGATTATACAGTTTGGTTAAATGGCGGTTTCATTAATGGAGTAGAAGTCGACAAGATGTATTGGACTCAAATTACTGTTTTAGACAAAGAAAAAGATGAACATTTTCATAAGTGGTTAAATAAGGATTACCTACATAATAAATAATAAATAATTCGATATTATAAAGGAGAATAAAGAATGAGTTTGAATTACAATAAAGAACGATCAAGCTGCGGCTCAGGAGGATGTGTTACATGTCCATTTTCTCAAAATGAGGATGCGTTTTATGCAGAAAACACAGGATGTCTGCCAACAGTAAATGAAATTTTGGATTTACCTGAAAACAAAATGTAAATTGGGGATGTCATGGTGAAGTGGGCGTAGTTTGTAGAGGGTTCGCTAAAGAGTACAAAAGGTTAGTAAATAAAGTAAATAAAGATTTGCCAATCGTAGATTTTGATGAGTTTACACATTTAGGAATGGATGTAGCTATTGCATTAGCTAAAGTTAGAAAAGGAATTAATCCATTGAAAGACGAGTTAAGTAAGTATAAAGGATGTTATTCGGAGCTGAACTACTTTGATTACAGTAAAATTAAATAAATACATAAATGAGGATAGGTAGATGGTAACGATACTTATATTTTTGTTTGGAGCAAGTTTGTTTTCAACTGTATTTCATTTTCTTTATATCATGGGTGCTATGGACGAAGATGGATATCCTCCTAAGAAAAAGAAGCGAAGAAGAGGATTTATCAGAATGGTTATCTCTGCATTCATCTGTGCTGTATTTCTTGGTTTATTGAACGATTATCATAATGGGTTAATTGAATTAAACTGGTGGCAATAAGATTATTATATAAAAAGTTGATATTATAAAAATAGGAGGAATGAACAATGTCAATTTGTTATGAATGTCAAATGGATAAGATAGTTAGTGGGTGTGGAGTTTCAGTTAAAGATACTAAGGTCGTAAATGGAATTGGTGTAGTTGAATGTAAATATTTTATGGAGCTAAGTGGAGACTTATTAAAAGCTCAAAAAAATAAAAACGAAATGATTAATAATGCTAAATTTAAGTGAAACAATGATGTTTTGAAAATATAAATTGGAGGTAACTATATGTTTAAATTTGAGTGTGGAGATAGTATTAAATTTGGTGAAGAATACTGTAAAGAGTTTGAACGAGAAGATTTAATTAGTAAAACCATCATGATGACTCCTCAATACTTTGAAGAAGATAATGGGATATACGTTTATACATCTACGTATGCAGGTATTTATGATAAAGAAAATAAGGAAGCTCACAGTATTTATCATTTATTTGGTAACGATTTTGAGTATTTCATGGACTGCGAATTAGTCAAAGGGTCTAATGAAGATAAGAAAAAATATGAAGAAATTATTAATTTACACAACAAAGTATTAGAAGACGAAGCTGCTAGATGGATTGAATTCACCTCGGAAAAAGGATTTTAGAAGAAATATTAAATAATAATTTCATTTTATAAAAACAAATACATAATAAAGGAGTGTTCAAATTGCAATTTGCATACAGGTTAGTTGATTCAAAAGGAGCTTCTATTGATTGGAGTCAGAACACAAAAACGTTGAAGGTAGATATTTCAGTTATTAAAGATAATGACTATTTTGAAGGTGGTAATTTAGATTATTTTAAGACTGTTTGTACTTTTCTTAATGAGGTATCTGTAAAAGGATTGGAAGGCAATATTGATGTTGAGATGCCAATTAGGATTGCAAAAATTAAAATCACAAAGACTATAGGTGCCTATATAAAGTAAATATCTAAATGATAGTCGCATTTTATAGAGAGGAGATGGATTATGGAAGAAGTATATAGTGAAGTTATTAGAAAACGTAGAGAATTATTTGCTCAAAAATATAAAGAGCATTTCGGCATAGAGTTAGATTTTAAAATATTAGAGAAGCAAAATCAAGAAAAAATTAAGAATGGCGAATATACATTTGTGTTAAATTATTATGGTATTAAATCCAACTGGATGTAAATAAAATGTATACAATAAAAGAAGGAGCTGATATTATTATGATGAAAATTGAGTATTTAAAACCGTTTTATACAAAAGTCACTGGTAATAAATTACGTTTAGTTTTTGCTCATCAATACTTAACCGTTTCAAAAGATAATGAGATTTTCCATTTCATTCCCATCGAATGTAAAGAGATGATCGTTAACTTGGATACAGAGCAAGTTGAAAATTTATCTGAGGTTTTTGTTTTCCAGAAAGATAAACGTTTTATTCGACTACCGTTATATCAATTATTATTAATTACAAATATACATAGTTTTATAAATCCAATAATACATAATGAAAAGAATAAAAATAATCAGAACAATTTAAAGGCATTTGATAAAATTTTAATTGCTAAAGTCAACTTTGAAGGATTGAGTGATTTGCCAACAAGTGAGAAAACATATTACTTTAGATCGTATGATACTGATCTTAAGATAAATGATATTGTATGGGTAGATAGTCAACGCAAACAACAACTAGCAAATTTCCTAGGGTATATTAATGAGTCTGAGATCAATTGCAACCCAACAAAGTTCATTATTAGAAAGGCGAATGCTGCTGAAGTAACAGGTCGAGAAGATTTTACTATAGATATTCAGGAGTCAAGAAAATGCGAACACACTATGCCAGACAAGTTCAGTCATGAAATTATCAAGTTACTTTCTGAAATAATGCAATTTAATAAAGAAAATATGATTGATAGATATCTAGATAATAAGGATTTTGATGGCTTAAATGAATTCCTAAGTGTTCAAGTATCATAAAAGCCATCTATTACGAAAATAAATAACAGGGAAGGGACGATGACATCGGATAAATCAATGTGTTTTAGATGTGATGAGTTCACGGAGTCAATTGAGTATAAATGTGTTAAGTGTATGCAATTCAAGTTAATTGATACTATGTATGTATTAGATAAAGAAGAAATTGTAGAGGATGATATGTAAAAATGAGTTATGAATTATTTAGAGGAGATGACCATATTTACACGTATGACCACAAACATGTAGCTGAAAAACAAGCATCAACTCTTGGTTCAGAGTTCTATGTAAGGGAAATAACATTTGATGAGTATTACAAACAGATGAAAGAAATATATGTAGAAGGGAGATATAAATAATTACATAAATTAGATGTATTATGAAAAATGAGGAGGATATTAATGTATAAAATTAAATTAGAGGAATATGAATTTACTAATAATAATGGTGTAATTACAGTAAAGCGTTATGGAGAGCATTGGAGAAATTATATAGGAGATAATGCAGTATTAGCTTTGCTGCATAAGATTGAAGACTTAGAAGAAGGAAATAAGAAATTAATCAGTTCATTAGAAGAAATTGCACATCATGTATCTGTACCAATAGATGAACCTGAAAACTATGAAAATACAGTGTATGAATTCATAGATATTGCAAAAAGAGCTTTAGGATATTAAAAGAAATAAAAAGGGGAATACATTTGAAAAAGAAATTAATTGATTATATTAGAGAAGAAAGTCAGTGTAATTATGTAGATTTGATTGACTACATTATGGAATTAAATACATTAGGTTCAGATGAATTAAAAGCTAAGTGTTTATTGGATTTAATTTGGTATATACATAATGTAGAGTCAAGTGAAGATTAAATATCAACATGTTTACATAAAAGAGATATATTAATGAAGGGAGTTATTACAATGAAAAAAGAAATAGATGAACACTATCTAACAATTATTGAAAAAGAACGAGCTAGGACTTGTGAATTGATTGATCTAATTAAGAGACTACGTGAAAATTGTGAAATACCTTACAATGGTCTAAGAAAAGAAGTGAGAATGGTGATAAAAAAATTTGATAATGAACTAAATATTTAATAATAGGAATCTTTGATTGAAATGGAGTGTGTAGAAAAGCCATGACAAAAGAAAACAAGCTAAGTGTACGCTTAAATGGCTCGCTAACAAATCGATGTTCTAAAAGAAAATTAGATAATTTACTGTTTGCTATAAATGATTATATTGGGTTAAAGGATCAATTGAAGACACAGGAGATGGGAGCTGCTTCTACTTATGAGTAATGGTGTACGATTTGGATTGCAGTATCTAGAAGAAGGAGAATATACTCTGAATGGAGGTCTAGGGAATAAAATACTCAGTGAATTTGAAGTAAAAAACGGTCAATTATTCTTTAATGGCGAGAAAGAACCGACTGTACCGCCTACTATGTATGAGTTTTTAAAAAGTAAATCCAGTAATGTTAAATAAAAACTAAATATTATTAAATACATAAAAGGAGAATAGTATGTCAGAAAAAGTGAAAGTATCGAAAGAGGTTGCAGAGGCTCTGAAAACAGTTTTGCCAAATGGAAATATTAGCGCTTGTATCGAAAAGCATGTGAAAGGTTGGGATTACGAACCTAAATTGCCTTTGAAAAAACTTTCAACAGAAGAGTTTGCAAGATGTTGTTTGATAGGCTACGTGATCGAAGAATCGCCAGAAGAAAAGTTGTTATCGACTTATAAGTTAGGAGATATGGAAGTTGAACCTTGTGGTGCTTGTTACCAAAGTGGCATTAGAGACACTCTTAATATATTAGACATGAAGATTAAAGGTATCAACTCTTAACTTAATGATATTCATGGTGTTATCAACAAAACTGCATAAAAGGTAAGTATTATGGAAAGTGAAAAGGAGAGTTAGAATGCAAATAAATTTTGAAAATGGATCAACTTTGACATCGATTGATACAAATGACGTAATACGTGGTCATTTATTTAGTCATGTGATTGCTCCAAAAGATTTTGAATACATATTATGTGAGCGAAAAAACGGCAAGAAGTTCATTAAAGTAATCATGTACTATAATGATGCTAACGGTTATATCGAAGTAGCAAGGATAAATCCAATTAAGAATGACTTCAGTGAAGATGGTTACGGTGACATTGACCATTTATTCAGTTACTTAGAAGACAATCAGAAAGTCATCAGTAACATTAAACAACAATTAATTAAATAGTAAAGGAACTGATGTAATTTATGAAGAAACGTGTAATTATTGCAAATATCATCAGAAAATTAGAAAGTGATTCAAGACGTTCTCCGAACCCTTTCGCTTCAACTCTTTCTGAGGACGATTATATACAACTAGGGAAGAGTTACTATGCTGATGAGCTATTACGTGAAATTAGAATTATGTTGGATAGTAACTTTTCATAAAATTTAACTTTTACTGAAAGGGTGTCATTATAATGATCAAAAATTATTTAGATACTATGTATGAAAAACATAAGAAGTATTTAGATTCTTTAAATCAACTAGAAGAATATCTTGAGAATGGTATTTTTAAATACAAAGGAATTGAAGTAGTAGTAAGTAACTTTGACAAAGAAGGATGGGTTTTGGAAATCACATCTCTGGACAGCAAATCATCATTATGGAATGATAGTCCAAATATCTATATGTCAGTATACGAGTTTAATGATGAAATTGAACTTTCTAGACAGAAAGCAATTAATTGAAGATTAAATAATAGGAACATATTACAAAACGTTAAGAGTCGATCATCAAAAGTCGGCTCTTAAATAAAATAAATAATAAAATACATAAAAAATGCTTTACAATACACAAAATAATGGATATACTATTATTAATAAAGAAATTATAAAGGGGTTGCAAATAATGGTTATGGTTAATCACAATACTTCATATATGGGCAACTACATAGGAGATTATATAGAAGAGTTTTTAAAAGTAAAAGGTAAAAAGTCTTTTAATACAGAAAAAACTTATAGGTCTAGTTTGAATCAAGTGTTTAAGGACATCTTAGGTAACAATGATTATATTTATATAACAGATAAAAATATTGAACATGACTTACGTTCAGAAATTTTGTTTGAATATTTCGATTCATTATATGATGCAGAAAAAGAAGATGGTACTAGGATGTATGCTAATCAGACGATTAATAGTAGACAATCTGCGATTAAGTCATTGATCACTTATTTAAAGACAAAGAAAATAGATGGAGAAAATTTAATAAAGTATGATTTAGATGATTTGAAAGTAATTGAATCGCTTAAGAACATAGGCGAAGAAATAGAAATGATACCATTTGAATTATCAATGGAATACATTGAATATTTTGGAAAAGAAGAACAGGGCTTAGAGAAATCATTAATTATTGAATTAGCTATAGACTCCGCACTTAGAGCATCTGAATTATTAAAGATAGAATGGTCAAATTTCACACCAGTAGAAGACGGAGTTATTATGAAGTCTCATGGTTACAATAAAGGAAAAGGCAATGAAGAATGGATAGACAAGATATCCTTTGAACTATATAATAAGTTGTTACAACTAAAAGAAATTGGAAATACGAATAAATTATTTACTTTGACTTACAAAAAATTAGTCGGGATGATGGATAGGGCTAATAAGCTATTAAATAATACAGATTTAGAATACTCTTTCCATTCATTTAAAAAATTATCCGTTACGATGTGTTATTTAAACAATGGAAATTGCATAGATTCAGCAATGAAAAAGGCTCGACATAAAAATGTAAATACCACTATGAGATATCTAAGATTAACCAATCTGAATGTTACAGGTATTATATCTGCAAAAATGACTACTGCTGAAGAATTATATAAAACAGCTTCACATGAATTATTATTAGAATGTTTAGAAGAAATGCGTCCAGAGATGCTTTTATTACTAAATAATAAAATCAAGAATAAAATAACAAAATGAATAAATTTATGTGACATTATAGATGATAAATGGTAAAATCAACATAGTATTGAAAGGAGTTTTTTAAATGAAAATCAATAAAGATAGAGAATCTTTAGAGACAGAAGTAAAAAGTCTAATTTCTTTATTTGCTACAACTGTAGATAAAAAAGAATTTGACTTAATTGTAGAGCATTTAAATAGTAAACATGGAATTAAAAAGTCTAATGTTTATATGTTACTTAACAACTCAAATAATGTATCTAAATTAACATTAGAAGAATTAGCATTATTCGGAAAACAATTAACTGTAAAATTAGGAATTGATAATATTGAATGGATGAATACTTGGTTCACTGAAAGAGAAATTAAAGAATTCGAAAGATTTCAATTTGTTGATATGCAATCAATTGATGATCTAGATTTCCCTATAACGCTTTCCAATGTAACTTATCTTGGAAATGGATACTATAATTTAACAATTACAAGACAATTGCTTGGTAGGTTATATAAATACGGTAAATTAAACTACAATCCAAATGTACAACGTGGAATGAGAAAAGTCTATCGTTATGGTAAAGAGATGGAAGAACCAATTGTATTTAAAAGTAAAGTAACTGAAATGAGTAAATTGACATTAGAAGATAAATTAGAACCATCAACAATAACATTAAATGCAGCACAAATGTCGTCTGATGAAGGTGAAGAACTAATTTACGATGAAAAATCGCACAAATTAACAATAAATTCAGGGACAATTTTAGATATCGTAGACGGAATGCATAGAACGTTAGCAACATATAGTGCATATTCAAAAGATAAAGACATTAACGGATCTTATCCAATTACTATTTCTAACAAATCAGATGAAGAAATTCAGAGATATCAAGTAAATATGGATAAACAAACTCCATTAACAAGAAGTAAGATTGTCGAGTATTCAGGTGGGCATGTTAGTAATGTGATTAATATTTTAAAATCTAAAGGTGAATTAAAAGACAGAATTAGTTCAGTAGGAGACAGTAAGGCAACTTTACGCGGTAGTGATATTATCCCTTATAAAATGCTACATGCTGCTATTAGTAATGTTTATAATATTGATTCTGTACTTCAATCAAGAAAAGTTGCAGATGAAATAAATGAATATCTAGTATATCTATTTGGGTATTTTGGTAAGCACGAAAGAGATGAATATAAAGTATTGTTTGATGCAGATTTATTCGAAGCTCATTTAACTTTGGCTAGTAAGATGAAAGAGAATAAAATTCCGTATGACAAACTGTCTGAAATAATTAAAATTGAAGCATTTAATATAGAGAATAAATTCTGGAAAGATACAAATGTAATCAATAATGAAGGTAAAGTAGTAAACAAGAAAATGAGAAGGAAGATAAGTGATTTCTTTGAAGGTATGTTAGAGGAGGCAGAATTGTAGTGTATAACAGAGAATATAAAATGAAATTTATTGAAACTTTAGATGTTAAAGAAATAAGTGAGGAGCGTTATGTTTATCTTTTTGAAAAAACAGCGGAAGTTGAATTTAAAATTAATAAAGATTTGTTTGATATGAATTTCGAAGAATTGGAAATTACTTTTTATGCAGCTAAGAGAAGTAAGCATCGATCACTAATTTCATATATTACAACTATAAAAAATTACATTACATGGGCTAAAGATAATGGTTATGGCGTATCACCAGTTCATCCAATCGTGGAATCTATCAATACTTCTTTTGTTGATAAATACTTATATAAAGAAGGATTAACTTATTATACAAGAGAAGCTTTACTTATGAATATTGAAAAGCTTATAAATGTTCGTGATAAAGCAATCGTTTTAGCAGTGTTTGAGGGGATCAGAGGTAAGGCTTTATCTGAATTAACTAATTTACGATATGAAGATTTATCTGAAAAAGAAGGTAAATATTATGCATCATTGCTTTCTGATGAAATTAATTTAGATAATCGTCAAATTGAAATATCTAAAGAGTTATACGACTTATTTGTTCAAACTTATAGAAAAACAGAGTACATTGGAAAGAAAGGAAATGTTACTCGTGTTGCTGATGGAGAATATATATTAAGAAAGAATCGAGTAGGTGAAGGTGATATTAGATTTACAGTCAGTATGATTAATAGTTTATTCTCGGGCATCATTAAAACTGAGTTTGAAGATGCTCAAATAACAGTAACCTCATTAATTGAATCTGGGGCAATGTGGTATACAAATTCATTACTAAAAGATGACAGAGTTATTACTAAAGAAATAGCTACCAATGTAATGAATAGATACGGTTTATACTCGTTCAAAGGTGAAAAGAAAAGTTATCCTTCATTTATGAGATATAAAGAAGTTATAAATGATGAATTTTTTGAAGATAACTATGGCAGCTTTAAATATGAATTTAAATAAATTTAAAAAGGACTGAATGTTTACCATTCGGTTTCCTTTATACATAAAAATAAATAAATGATTGTACAATGTTTGATTTTTGCTAAATTTATTCAAAGAAATAGAAATGGAGAATATTTCTAGGAACAATCAAACGAAAAATAAGAACAAATGTTTGCATTTCTATATTGACAATACTGTATATGGTTGGTAAAATTGTATCAATAGAGATGATAGTAGATGCTACATCTATACTAAAATTAATGGAAAATGGAGGAATATTACAATATGAGTGCACTTTTAGTATCATTTGAAGCTAATCTAGTAATAAAAGATAAAAGTCCAGAAGAGTTGGAGGAGTTGTTTGATGGATTGCTACCGTCAAACGGACTCCATATGAAAAACATAAAGGGTAGAAAATTATTAGTTGAATGTATGGATTCGCAATTTACAGAGATTTTAGAAATCGATGAAGATGGACAAGAAGTAACTTTTTTAAATCGTAAACCAGAATTAAAATATTATCCTTCAACAAATAATACTTTTAAAACTAATGATATGATTAGGATTAATGGGAAAGGTGACTACAATATCATCTTGACTCCTATGTTTGCATTTTTATACAACGGCGAAACACAGACTACTATTGAGATGGACAACGTAAAAAATATCAATGATACGAAGCTATATCTAGAACAAAACTATCCGGAATACATAGTGCTTCGTAAGATTACCTGATCAGATTAATTAATGATGATTAATGTTAGGGTGTGGTATTAGGGGTGTTTCTAATGTCGCACCTTGAAATTAATAAACAATAAAATACATAAAGGTGGTATGTTCATGATTAAAAAGTATAGTAAAAAGCGATATGAAGATTTTGGACTGTTCATTTCTCCTAATAGACGTGGAGATGGGTTTAAAATAATAAGAGATGAGGATGGTTGGATATTTGACAAAACTTACAAAGATAAAGACTCAGCGCAAAGATGGATAGATGAAATGATTGATCTTATAGATAATTCAAAAGCTAAATGGGAAGCAAATACATAAAATACATAATGACTGAGGTAAATATATATGATTAAAATTTATACAGATAGTAGTTACAAGGATGGATCATCCACACACCACTACTTTGTCATGAAAGGAAACAGAAGAATTAAAAGAAGAACATTTATTGGATTTGATGAATCTTCTATGAAAGCAGAAGCAACAACGATAATTAAGGCTTTACAGATGGTATTAAAGAAAGAATGGAAAGGAGTAACAGTTTATACAGATTCATTAACTACTGTATTTGGAGTTAAGCATGATAAATTTAATAATGAGGATTTTCGATACATAGCACATTTACTTAAAGTAACAAATTCAAAAATACAGTGGAAGAATAGACGACATTATAGAATTAAATTAGCTGACACTGAATGTCGTAAGATGATGAAGACTAAATTGAGACGAGTAGTTTAAAAATACATATACATAAAGGTGAGATAAGAATGAGTAGTGATGTTACAAACTTAAAGAATACTTTTGATTCAATTATTAATGAATACGATAAAGGTTCGATGTTTAATGATGACGATAGCATAAAGTCTTGGATTGCTAGATGTGATTGGCTTGTTAAACAGATGGTAGACATTAAAGTAGGAGCAGGATTCAAATATTTTGAGCTGCAAAAAGAGTATAATCCTCTTCAGGAAAATAGCAACATTGGTGAGGGTGAAGAAACTGAATAATTGGATTGAACCTAAAGAATATAATGTAATTGGACGTTGTGTAAACAAAGAATGCTTAAATGAAATAACTAGAGAAGATGAGTATCTGGTAGATGATCACAATTTATATTGTGACTCAATTTGTTATACTAAATATATGTTGGAACAAGGTGCAGTCAAGGAAATTAAATATTAAAATACATAATTTAAATAAATATATATTTAAAATTAATTATACATAAAAGAGGATGCAGATATGGACTTTAATAAATTTAACGGAAAGAAGATTCTTAAGGCAAGCAATGAAATTGAGTTACATGAAAACATTATAGAATGTAATAGGAATGGATGGCAAGTTGGTAGTAATATGCGATACATATCAAACGATTATCGTCCATTTCAAATACTAATGAAATACACAGGATTTTAAAATACATATACATAATGAGGAGAATTAGTATGCGAAAAGATATTATGGTTGATATTGAAACACTAGGTACTGGAGAAAATGCAACAGTATTTCAAATTTCAGCAATGAGCTTTGATATTCAAACAGGGGACAAGCATGACTCAATTAATTTGATCGGCGATATTGAAAAATACAGCAGCTTAAATGTTGATGGTTCAACTCTAAAATGGTGGTTAAATACAGATAAAGAACTACTTACTGAATTGTTGAATAAAGGTACGTGTAATGAATACGATTTATTTGAAATTTTACACACATGGTTATTATCTCAATCAGAGACAGGCGATATGAAGGATGTCTACTTATGGGGTAACGGTATCCTATTCGATAATGCAAAGTTGCAAACTAACTTAAATGGGTGTAATGATCTGAAGTATCCAATTTATTATAAAAATGATCGTGATGTACGGACAATTTTAGAGTTAGCAAGTATGAAGTCAGGACTAAGTGAAGATGAAATTAAAGCGTCTGTAACAGATGAAAATGAGCGTAAGCATGATGCTTTTGATGATATTGCTTATCAAATTAGATTAATAGTTAAGTGTTACGAAATTTTAATGAATAAAGAGGCAGAGTAATGCGAGAGAAAAAATTTCGATATACATTTATGCATGTTCAAACAGGAAATATTGAACAGAAGATTTATACATTGAATCAATTAGAAGAACGGAACACAAAGGATTTATCACCATGTTTCAATGCTGAATTTGGATATAAATTGATTGGCAGAGATGAATTTACTGGCTTAAAAGATAAGAATAGTAAGGATATTTATGAAGGAGATGTAACTAAAGGACACTTGTGGAGAAAAGGAAAAGGGTATAGACACGTTGGTAGAGTCGCTTATGTACATAGTGCGTTTAAAGTTCGTGGTGTTAAACAGTATTTCGGCATGGATGATGAGCTTAATATGACTTATGAAATTATTGGCAACATCTACGAAAATCCAGAGATGCTGTAAGTTTTATAATACCACTCTATTACAAAATATTAAAAATCAGGAGGAATGTATTTATGGATAAGAAATTAATTAAGGAAGCAGTAATTGAAATGTTTAAGAGCGGTGAGTTACAGTTGGATGTTGGCTGCGGATGTATTGGAGACGAAACATTTATAGAAGTTGAACTATACAACGTGACACAAGACGGTGTAAAGATTAGTTTAGCTAAAGATTATGACTATATTCCAGTAAAATAATTAATTAAAAGTGGAATATTATAGAAAGAAGGAGAGAGTTATATGAAAAAATTTAAAAAACATAAATTTATATCAATGGAAAAGTTGTGTAGAATTTTTGATAAAAAAGAATTAAACATTCATTTGTATCGTGACGAACTGAGCTATTGGGATTATGTAATATGGAAAAAAGATATTGTCAAAGTAGGATATGGACAATATACATTTTTAAATGTTGATCAGACATATTTTGATATAAAATTTAAAAATAATGATTGTGAAAAAGTTGAGTTCATGAATATACGTAGAAAATTAAAAGAAATAATTACTTTAGAAGAATTAAAAGAGTTTTCTCAATATAGTAAAATAAAACCCATTTATAAATTTACTGATTTTGATGATATTCCTCTTAATTGTGAATCTGGTGAATTAGGTGGTAAATATTCGGTGACCTTAGTAGGATTGCTAATGAAATAAAAGCGAATATCGTAAATTAAATAATAAAATACATAAAATGCACTTGAAATTAATAAGTTGTTAGATTAAGATATATTTAACAAATGAAACGAAGAAATGATAATTATAACATTCTCATTATAAATAAATAGTTGTTATGTAGCAAAAGTCGGTGATTAATTAATAAAATACATAATAATGAAATGGAGATGTTGACGATGTATGAAGAGATAAAGCAGGTTAGTAGTGACCCCATAATAGATGATAAACTAAGACAAGCTATGATTAAGCAAATGGAAATAGGTTATCAACAAATGTATGAAATCAATCTTCAAATGGCAAACGACATGTTTCATCTGGAAAGTGAAGCTGAAACAATTAATGATAATATTGTAAAAGGTGAATGGTAAGTTAACTAAAGAAGACTATGTTGCTTTAATAGTAAATACTATAAATTAATATTAACTGTTAAAGCAATGTGGATTTTAATAAACGGATGTTTTTAATTTAAAAATACATAAGAATAGAGGTGTAAAAATGGTTATACATTTATTAGATGAAATGCGATTCAATAGAAAGACATCTCAGCAATACATTATTACATACGAAACTAAAGAAACTATTAAAGAAATATCTAAGTTAGGTTCAATTACATACAAATCACCAGTATTAAATGTTTTATTTATTGATACATATAAAAGTAAAAATGAGTTACTTAAGATCGAAGGAGTGATGAGTGTAACCGTACCAACGAAAGGTAAGTTATTAAATAATAAGGAAAGATATTGATATGGAAAGGTGGGATCTGTAGTGAGTAAAATTACACTAAATCAGTTTATATATGATAAAATTAATGAATTACTAAATACATATAAAGAAGTAGAATTTCATAGTGCGAACGATGTAATGTTAACAAAAGGCGGATGTTCAGAACAATTTACATCCAAAGCAACAGATTTAAATAAGATAGGACAAGGTATTAGTATTCATGACGTTGATAATACAGAACGTTTCCCATTTAAAGAAAATGGAACTAAGGTATTGTTTAATATAAAGCGTCCACGTAAACGAAAGTTTGAATTACATACTGAATACTTTATCTGGGATCGAGAAGGGTAAATAGATGGATAAATTAACAAATGAAGAATTAGTGGAGTTATATAAGAAAGGCAAAGAAGAGGCAGGAAATGAATTATTTAATAGGAATAAAGGTTTAATCTATGAAATCGTAAGAAAGTTTAATAATAAGTCTAGGTTGAGCGAAGAAGATATAATAAGTGCATCTTACTATGGATTTGCAAAAGCTATTAAAACTTTTAATGAATCAAAAGGAATAAAATTCTCTACATACTGTTACACTGTTATGAAAAATGAAGTATGTAAAAGTTTAGAATACTACAAATATAAGAAGAATGATGACTCAGATTTTATTATTTCATCATTAGACCTTAAGATATCTTTAGAAAATAAAAAATCTTCTTTGATAGAAATATTGGACGCTTCAGATAACGATGTATTACATAAAAATGACTATACATACTTACATAATGCAATAGAATACGCAAGGACACTGATAATTGAAAAGTATCATCCGTACTTATTACCATTGCTATTTAGAGAAACAACTACGTATGAAGTAGCTCCAATTATTGGGGTAAGTCCAAGAACAGTGCATTATACAACTACAATGTTTAGAGAGCATGTGCGTGAATATATTTATCATTATTCAAATGGTGAAATAGTTTCCTAGTTTTAAATGAAAGAATGATATTAATGAAAGGATTTGATAAACGTGAAATTTAATAGAGGTACATATAACAGAATTAGTGAGGAAGCAAGTCTACTTAGTATGACAGCGTCTCAATTATCACTAGCTTTTGAATTAGATGATAAAGAACATTTGAAGGATAAAGAACTACTTAGTGGATATGAAGAACGTCAATTAGTCTTAATCAAAGATAGTATTGCTCGTATATATGCGACTCTAGAGTTATGGGAGGTAGAAGGGCATATTGACCATGCATTTGAGCATAAAGGAGAAGAAAAATAAAAAAAGGATGATTTCATCCTTTAGGTTTATTCTCAGACTTCTTATTAAGATGTTCTAGTGCTTCAATATACTTCTTGGCGATTTCTAATTCATCTTTAGAAATATCATTGAACAAATTTTTCAATGCAAGATGCTCATCACAATTAACTTTATTAGTATTAAGTTTTTCAGACATACATAATCAATCCTTTACAACTTATATCACAGTTAATGTTAGCATTTCACATTGATTATTTTCAAATAAAACGATTATATGGGAGGGATTTATGATGAGTAGCACTGTAACATTTATGGATGCTATGGAGGCAAGTAAGAATGGTAAAGTTGTAAGATTTTATGACAAAGAAGGTTTTTATAATTCAGTATTTAAATACAATTATCCAATCAATGAAAACGGAATTGAACTATACTCATTTGAAGATTTAATTGAAGGAACTTGGGTTATTTTAGATTGATAAAACTAAAATAAAAAATAAGTATTATTGAAGGGATGAGAGTCATATTGGAAGTAAATAATACAGTTCAATTAATTATTGATTTAATCAATGAATATGATAACAACGGAGGCATTTTAACTCAAAAATTAACATTAAAATATGCTAAAAAGATTAATGAATTAGATGAGTATAAGAAGTTAGAAAGCAAATTAGATAAAATACATAAAGATTTGCTTCAGATGAAAAAGGTCAATGACTGTAAATATGTAGATATTGATTATATGTTAAATGCTATTGAAAATGAAAAATATTAAGGAGAGATTTTAATGAATGATAAAGAAATAGAAATGACATTACCAAATGGATTCACTGTTGCAATTTTTGAATATGAAGGAAATATTGTTTTGGATTTGATAAACGATAGAGGGTACTCAGTTTCAGATACAAAATTACATAAATCAGAAATAGCGAAAATACATGAGATAACTGCTATTAAATAATAATTCACTTTTATAAAAGGAGAATAAAACAATGAATGTAAATCACATCATTGCCGAAAAGATAATGAAATGGGAGACTGATGAGGAGTCTGGCCGTTGGAAAGTTAAGCATATGCTTCTAGGTAAGTCGTATTGGAATCCTACCCACACTATTAGTGATGCTTGGGAAGTGCTAGAAACTTTCGAAGAAGGTTTAGTCAGAAAGAGAATGAATGGTTTAAATTATCGTGCGTGGGTTATACATGAAAATAAAGAATGCTCAGCATTTGGTAATACACCTAGCGAAGCTATTGTTAATGTTGCATTAAAAGCACATAATATTGAAATTAAGTAATAGTACGATATCATCTAAAAAAAAGGAGATGTTACAATGTTTAAAAATATTTTTAAGAAATTCAAAAAGAAAAATAATACTCAACAAATAAATAAGGCTGTTGTTCCTGAAGAGAAATACATTTTCAATAATGATGTAATTGCATACAAAACTAAGAATGTTATTGATGAAATTAAGTCAAAGTATAAAAATATTGTTATGACATCAGTAGTAGATGTTAAATTTGAAATTTATAATAAAGATATTGAGTTCATCACACTTATGCCAACCATTTCTAACTCAACTGGTGAAGTGAATGTGAGAATTGAAGACATACTAATTGAAGGCGATTTACTTGTATCAATTAGTGCGTTTGATGGAAATGGGAATAAGATTGAGGATGATATTAAACTAAAGTTTAAAAATGCCAAAATTGATACACATTCAAATAAAATTACTGTAGATCCAAATAACATTATTTAATATAGAAAATACATAAAATACACGTATTATCGAAAAGAGGAGGTTTAAATTGAATACTGAATACCTAAAAGAACAACTTGATAATATTATGTCTTTCCGTGATACATATAAAACTTCTACAACAGAAGATAAATATTTACATAATGAACTATCTAAGATGATTAGAGTGATTAAAAGTAAAATTTGGGATGAAGAACATGATGAATACAATAGGAATAGACTGAAAACAAAAACTATTGATGGTGTAGAGATTGTTATTCCAGAATTTATAAGTGGTCTTGATGACGATTATGAGTTTAAACATGTCGACAATACTTTATATGCTCTACCAAGTAAGTGCTCAAAAGACGAAGATGGTTCATTTCATGAGTACGTATATGCGTATATTAAAGAGAATGATAATAAACATGTTCGATTTCTTGTTAGATTACTAGGAGGAGATAGGTTTGGAGATCGAATTTTTACAGAGGCAAATTATTATAAAAAGATAGAAAGTAATTATAAGTATCTAAATAAAAACTACGGAAAAGATGATCGTTTTCCAGAGAAGTTTAGAAAGCAAGTTGAAACAATTATTAATGAATTTAATAAGTTAGATGGAGTTAATGATTTCAATCCAATTACAAAATAAAATACATAGCGAAAAGGAGAATAAACATATTGAATACACAATTTGAAGAAAAGAAGTTGCTGAAATTACTAGGAAGTGAATTAGTAGATTTATTTAAAAAGTACAATGTATTTGTAGCAGGTGGAGCTATTACAAGTATTTTTACTAATAGTGAAATTAATGATATTGATGTTTACACTCGTAATGAAGATGATTTATTGGGACTTATCGAAGAACTATTTGATCACTGTGGAAATAAAGTTTTAAGTAGTACGAAAAAATCTACATTATTTGCAGATGGAGAGTTATTAGTTCAAGCAATACATTTCAAATGCTTTGATACAGCAGAAGATATTTTTGATTCATTTGACTTCACATCAGTTATGGGAGCATATGATTTCAAAGATAATAAGTATTATTTCCATGATGATTTCATGAAACATAACTCTCAAAAAATTATCAAGTTTAATTCAAATACTGCATACCCATTAATTTCAGCATTACGTGTTCAAAAGTATGAAGATAAAGGGTATAAGATTTCCAAAGCTGAATATCTACGAATTGTCATGACATGTATGAAATTAGAAATTAACTCATATGAGGAATTACAGGAACATTTAGGTGGAATGTATGGTGTTAATCTAGACAAACTGTTTGAAGATATTAAAGATGATGAGTTTAGTTTACAAGCAGCTATTGAAAAGTTGGCAGAAATTACATTGTCAGATGAGTACTTTGAGAAACCTGAGCTTGAGTTCATTTTAGAATTAGACGAAGTAATTAGTAAAATTTCACCTAAAGCAATTAAATATGTTGAGTTTAAAGGTAAGATTTATCGTGTACATAATAGTGGAGAAATTGATGAAGAAAGTGTCAAATACGACAATCACACAATGTTAGATATTAAAGACATATTCAAAGATAATAAGTTATATAAATTTGTTAAAAAGAATGAAGATGGTACATACAGTAGTTACTACGATGATAAATTTACATATAAGATTGGCGAAATAGCAGAAGCAAATGGAGCAGTTGGTACATATTCTTGTGATAAAGGTAAATTGCACTTTAACACAAAAGAGAAAATTAAAAAGTCTACATATTTTGATAAGAAAGATAAAGTTTTATTAGAAGTAATGTTCAATACAGATGATTTGCTTGATATTGATCATTCTACAAAAGTGACAGCTCGTAAAGTATATGTTGTTCGTGAAGTGCCAGAATTGGAATGGAAAATGTGGATCGGGAATAAACATGTCTCAAAAGAAGGAGCATATTGTGATTCACCTCTGTTTTAATTAAGTAATATTCTGCTTTTATGAAAGTATCTTCAATGGGAATAGGAGGGCTTACAGTTTGATTAAACTTATAAAGAAATTGATTAAAGGTGACGGAGAATTAAGTTTTTGGTTCAATAAAGGGAATAAAAACACTTCAATTCATGATTATCGTTATATTCGTAAGCAGAATTATTTAGAGTATGGGAATGATCCAGATATCAATATTAAGCGTAAATGGGGAATTCATACCAACGGAGCTATCAAAGGCAACAAAGAACATAAATGTTTAGATTGGCAGCTTAATTTAGGTCATATTCATTTTAACTATACTAATTTCAACTACAATAAAAGGGTTATATAATCATGATTAAACTAACTAAAACACAACAAAGAATTCTATTCACAATGTATAAAGACTCTATCCTGAGGAATATAAGTATCGATGATTTGATATCATCAGGTTATTATAATAATCCATCAAACAAGAGGTTATATGAAAATGTACAGAAAGAATTACGCAAATTTATAAGAGTTTTTGAAACTAGCATTATAAAAGAACTCACAATTGAAATAGAAAACATTAAATAATATTTCAGTTTTATTTAAGAAAATATATAAAAGGAGATTGATTAATTGAGGGCAATATTATCGTTATTGATTATAACAGTAATAATTACATATGTAATAACATTTATATTTCCATCATTAAAGAATTATATTAAATCAGAAGTAAATAGAATTAACAAAGTATACAATACAAAATCAAACGATGAAGAGGAGAATGTAAAATGAGCTTAAAAGGTATTTTAGGTTTAGTAGGCACAGGAATTGGAGTATTAGGTTTATCAATTGGACTTATGGTATTTGTCGAAAAAGTACCTGAAGGTAAGGTTGCTGTAGTCTATAGTCCATCTAATGGAGCTAAAGAAGTGTTAAATCCAGGATGGCACTTAGTAGGATTATTAGAGAAGACTCAAGAATATCCAACACGTGTTACTATCGTGAAAGATAATATTAGTGTAACTACAGAAGATGGAAAGAAAATCACTATGCCTGTTCGTTATGAAATGAAAGTTGATAAATCTAAAGTATTAGATATTTTTAAAGAGTTAGGATCACAAAAAATCGAACAAATTCAAGAAGGTTATCTAGCACAAAAACTTTTTAAATCAGCACGAGAAGTTGTTTCAGGTTACTCTGTATTAGATATTTATGGAACTAAAACTTCTGAAGCATCTGCAAAAGTAACTGAATTAATGGCTAAAGAATCTGATAAACTAGGATTCATCATTGCAGATGTAACACTTGGTACTCCTGAACTGGATGAAAACACACAAAAAGCAATTGATGCACGAGTACAAGCTTCACAAGAATTAGAAAAGTTAAAATTAGAGAAACAAATTGCAGCTGAACAAGCAGAGAAGAAACGTATTGAAGCCAAAGGTACTGCCGATGCTAAAATTGAAAAAGCTAAAGGTGAATCAGAGGCAAATAAATTATTAAGCAACTCTATTACTCCTGAATTACTTAAACTTAAAGAAATGGAAGCACGAATGGAGCATGGTTGGGTTTCTGTACAAGGAGCTAATACTACAGTAGTGAAGGAATAGAGATATACATATATTGTGGTCGATTAGAAATAGTTGACCACAATTAATTAAAAATCACATTTTATAAAAATTGGAGGAAGATAGATGCATAAATTTTACGAGGATCTAAAAGTATTCATTCTAAATCAAGATCAAGAGACGAAGAAGACACTAATTCCGTATTATGAAACATTATTGCAGCTAGAGTCATACTCAGAAATGAAGGAGTTGCTAAATGACTATACTTGCTTAGACGACATTGAGTTTGTAGAAAGTGATAATGGTTGGTTAATTGGAACGTTTGAAATACATAATAATTCATTAGGAGTAGTTTACAAAATCCATTTAGAGTTGGGTAACATGTCAGGTAGTTATTGTGAATGCAGTACAACTGATGAACTCTACAATATAGAACATGATTGTTGCGGAAATGGATGTGACTTCTACGCTCCTAGAATTTCGATCACTAAAGAAATAAGTATTGTTAGCCATGATTTTCAGGGATATGCACGTGATTTATGGGCTTTAGAGGAAAAATGGACGACTGATTATGAAAAAGAAGCATTACATAAAAAGAACTTAGAAAAAGCTTTAGAAATAGAAGCACAAATCGAAAGGTTACAAAATGATTTACGCATGGTACAAACACAGTTATAAAAATTAAATAATAAAATACATAAAAATACTTGTAATATTAAAATAAGATGTTATAATAAATATATAAGTTAAGAAAGGGAGTGATGACGATGGTCAGTAGATTGACTTATGAACATGAGATGGAGATTTTGAACGAGCTAGACTTATTGAATGAACAACAAGAATTTACTCGTGATAATGTTGTTTGGTGTAATAAGACGATCAAGAAACTGCTACTAGAATTACATTTTATAAGAAATGATATTATTAATCAATAAAATACATAAAAAGTTAGGTGATTTGATATTGGTAGAAACTCCAGTGGAAGAAAAGAATGCAGTACAGTTAACTGAAGACTACAGAATTACAAGTGATCAACGTAACATCATTTTGCAGAAACGTTATCAGAAGCGTGAAGGTCGTGGGAAGAATTCTCCTCTAATTGATAGTTACGACTACAAGGATGTAGGATACTTTGGTAATTTAAAATCATTACTAAATGGATTAGTGAATTATGAAGTTCCTTTATCAGCTACAATGACAGGAAAAATTGAAGATGCACATCTACAAATTGAAAAGTTACGAGATGAGATTGTGCAGCATGTTTTGGATAAGGTGACTATTCTTCAATACAATCCTAAGTTAAAAGAAAATGTAGACGGTGATGCTGATTGACCAAGTACGGAGCTAAAAAAGTAGTAGAAGATGATATTCGGTTTGACTCGAAAATGGAACGTGACTACTATTTATACTTAAAGCAACAACGATCACAAGGTGAGATCAAAGGTTTTACTTTACAACCGTCTTTCGAATTACAATCCAAGTTTGAAAAGGATGGTAAAAAGTACAGAGCAATTACATATAAGGCTGATTTCAAAGTAATACATAATGATGAAAGTATAGAGATAATTGATGTAAAAGGAATGACTACACCTTTATTCAATATGAAGGAGAAAATGTATCATTATCATCATGGTCATCCATTAACTCTTATTACATACAGTAAAATTGATGGCGGATGGATAACATTAGAAGCATTGAAACAAGCTAGAGCATTACGGAAAAAGAATAAAAGCAAGAAAAAGTAATTAAAATTAACTATCGAACCTTGAGCGATGTAAATAATTGAAGCTTAAATTAATGAAGGTAAAAATAACTAACATTCGCATGTTCTCAAACAATAAGTTTCGCCAAAGCTTATTACATATGTTCTCAGTAAAATCCTAATATTATTTAAACTTTTAGTTAGGTACATTGTGATTGGTTCGATAATTAATAATTAAAATACATAATTGAAATGGAGAGATTTATTTAATGGCTAAAACAACTCATGGATTACCGGAAACAAAAGGATTCTTCCGATTACGAGGAATTGCAACAGGATTAAAAAAGGAAGATGCCCTTAAACCACAAACATTCCCATCAGGTGCAGAAAAGAATACAGCAAAATTCGGTGTAAAGGTAGACCAAGAATCAACTGTCTTTATTAATGTAGAAGGTTTTAAAAGTAAGAATGCATATCTTTTCAAACAGTCTGAAGTTAAAGGAGAAAAACCGCAACAAAAAATTGTACCTTGGGATGATCGATACAACTACGAAGAAGAAGGATTTAAAGTTATCGGTACTCGCTTAGGATTAGAAAAAGATGAGAAAGGTAAGAACGTCATTTCTACATTTGCACAATACGATGCAGCAGAAGAAGTAGTTAGCGGTTTAAGTGATGATACTTCTATTTATATACAAGGTCAAATTGAATACTCTTCATTTAGAAATCGTGAAGGCGATGCCATTCGTAATAAAAAGCTGCTTGCTGATGCAGTATTCTTAAATACTAAAGATATTGATTTTGAAGAAGAAGGATTTGAATCATTATCAGATTTTAAACAAAAAATTGTGTTTATCGGAATTGAAAAAGCTGAAAATGGAGATAAATTCTTAATCGAAGCAAAAATCATTACTCAAAATTCAATCGAAAATGTAGAGTTTGTAGTTTATGAAAAGTCTCTAGCAAATATGATCAAGAAGAATTTAAAACCATACACATCTATTGATGTTAGTGGGAAAATCGTCAATAAGGCTGATGTAGAAGAAGTAAAAGAAACTGACTCTTGGGGCAAAACAAATTCATTTGACAGAGCAAATACATCATATACTCGTGAATATGTAATCGAAGGTGCTAATCCAGAAACAATTGATACTGAAACGTATACCCAATCAATTGTAGATGAAGCGTTAGAGAAATTAAATGCAGAAGGTCAACAGAAGTCATCTGAAACTTGGGGCAAAGGCAAAAAAGAAGAAGTTGAGATTGAGGAAGACTCATTACCTTGGTAACAGACATTATAGAAGATATAAAAAATATTACCTTATACATAATGGATGAATTAAATATTGATAGAATGCCAACAATTGAAGAAATAAGGCGTTCAAATTATCGTGAATTGGAAAGAATGATATATTCTAATGGTGGTATGACTTTGTGGGCGAAAAAATTAAATTTGCCCACAAAGAAAAAGATATATAGAGATTCCAGTTTGACAAAAGAAGAAGAGATAATCAGAGGCATCAAACAGGTTCAGGAAATATTAAAGATAAACTGTATGCCAACATATAGTCAAATTAGAACAACTTTAGAGAATGGTTACAGCATAACAGGATTAATCTCTAAAGGTAATGGATATAGATATTACGCTAACTTATTAAACTTAGATTTACAAACTTCTGAAACCAATTTTGGAATAGATTATGAATTTAAAACACTAGACATGCTATTAAACAAAGGTTTTGAAGTTGAAAAAATGAGTGTTAAGCATCCATACGATATATTAGTAAATAAAGAAACTAAAATCGATGTTAAGACATCTAATTTACATAATACTAAAACTGGTTCGTTCTTCAAGTTTAATATCTGGAGTAAAAAGCATAATTGCGATTATTATATAGCACATTGCGTTCTTGATGAGAAAATATTTAAAACTTTAATTATTCCTTCTAAGGAACTTCGATCTTATAATTTTAGCGTAGGAATGAGAAGTAAATATGACGTGTATAAAGATAAGTGGGACTTAATAAAACAGGCATAACATTTGTAATTAAAATAAAAAATACATAATTAATAGGAGTGTAATTTATTCATGGCAAAAGCTAAACGTGGTAGTACAGTAAAAAAAGGTTTAAAGTTCTTTAATTTTGGTGAAGCAGGAACTTGGAAATCTACATTTGCATTAGACTTCATGAAGATGAAAGGCGAAAACGGAAAGCCGTTACGTGTATTATATATCGATTGTGAAGCAGGTAGTGTAGATAACTACCTTGAATCGCTTGAAGAGCAAGGTATTAACTTAGACAACCTTTTACTTGTTTATACAACATCTTATTCAGAGGTTGAAGAGTGGGCGCAAAAAGCCATGCAAGAGGAGACATTGTATATCGAAGATGATGAAGGAAATCTTGAAGAAGTATTCGATGCAGATGGAAATCCTTTCATTGCAGATGTAATTGTAGTAGATGGCATTACGGTAATTAGTGATAATGTAAAATTTGCTGCAATCAATGTATCAGAAAAACGTGCTAAGTTAAAAGCGAAATCTCAAGATAAAACAGCTACAGAGCAGTTTGTGGCTGAGTCCACTGCAGGATTAGAATTTAAAGACCACGACAAAATCAAAATGAAGGGTAAGAATTTGTTACGTAGCCTTATTACAGGAACAGATAAATATGTAGTAGTGACTTCTCGTGAGAAAACTAAAAAGCAAATGGTTGATGTTGATGGAAAAATGCAATTAGTTGAAGTTGGCAAAGTCCCTGATACATGGGATGGAGTAGAGTACGAGTTCTTTACAGTACTACGTCATTTCGAAGATGATATGGGACAAATTAAAGCACAAGTAATGCGTAAAGATAGAACACAAGTTTATGCTCAAAATGTTGTAATTGACGATCCTTCGCCTTTATTATGGCAAGATGTAATTGATAAAAACAAAGGTAAAAAATCGAATGTTGTAGGAAATAGTATGTCAGATTCTATCAAAAAAGATGAAGACTTATTATCTGAATCAATGACAAATAAAAAAGAAAAAGCGCAAGAAGAAGAAGCTCTTCCAGAAGTGGCTGTAGATAGTTTGCGTGACGAGATCGGAAAGTTAATTTCAGCATTAACTCCACTGAAAAAGAAATCGTTAGGTGCAAAAGTTAAGGCTTCTGGTTTGGATATTGACTTTAACCAAATTGAAGCTATTTCAGATTTAGAGAAATTCTTAAAATTAATTAAAGAATAATACATACAACATTAGGGGATTGAATTTTTTCTTTCCCCTTATTTTTTAAAATGAGGTGTAGCTATTATGAAGTACAAATGTCATTCATGTGATACAAAAAAGCTAAAAGAATTAAAATTGCAAGGATTAGATAAAGATAAACATGGAAAGTCAATTAGATTACAGTCAATCGACACTGAAAGAGATTCTTACTTAAAAATAAACGGAAGGTATTACCATGAGGAGTGTTTTAAAAATGAATTAACTAAGAAAGGCAAGATGAGTAAGGAGGAAATAGACGGCATGATTGTCGGTTATCAATTAGAACAACATAAAGACAAACAATTAGCTGAATCTAAAAATAGATTTTATGAATGGATCAAAGAACATTATCAAGTTACATTGCCTAATTATTATTGTATGAGGGTTGATAAGATCACACAAGGGAGAGACGACAAGGTTTACGGT
Organism: Lysinibacillus sp. FJAT-14222; assembly: GCF_001278875.1. Lineage (NCBI taxonomy): Bacteria > Bacillati > Bacillota > Bacilli > Caryophanales > Bacillaceae > Lysinibacillus > Lysinibacillus sp. FJAT-14222. The sequence continues at coordinate 185,923 of NZ_LIYL01000044.1, forward strand.
TCGATTTCCTATGATGAGTTTTTAGAAATGTACTCTATGTTGATTAATTACCTAGCAAAGCAAACATTAAATAAGAAATTCAAAAACACTTCTCAGAGAATGAATTATGAATTAGCTATTGTTATTAGTAAATATGAAGATTATAAGAATTACAAAGAAAGATTAGAAGAAAAGAATCATCAAACAGTTGATATCAAGTCAAAAATCGACTCCTCTAATAAGTTCAATCAAGTAGTTGAAAAAGCCAGAAAGGATACTGACGATTTTAGAGTAGCAGATATTCACGATGAGTTGATCTAGGAGGAAGCAAATGGTTGAAAAAAGAAAAGATAATGACTACGCATCTGAAGCATTATTAGTTGGTTCATTATATAAAAACGTAGATTTATACATAGAATATGCGGATTTAATTAAATCAAAATACGATTTTCACGATGAAGAACTTCGTTATTTATACGATATGTTTGAGCTGTTTTATATGACGTTCTCACAAGAAATGAACGAGTCAAAATTCACTATCTTTATGAGTCAGGATAGCGAACGTGCAAAGAGATATAAAGATATAGGTGGTTGGCGAACAATCGAATATCAAATGAGCCTAGCAGACGATAAAGATATTGATAGGTATTTTGATACAGTGAAGAAGTATTCATTAATACGTGAATTCGCAAGAAAGAACTTCCCAACAGATAAAATGTTACAACATCCTAAGTTTCCCCAGATGAAAGCTGAAGATATTATCAGTACAATGCGTTATGCAGTAGATAATATTAATACTGTTATTGGTGGAGGAAAACAAGCAACACTATTAGGTAGTAAATTTAAAGATAAATTAGAGTCATGGAAACAGACTCCAGACATCGGGCATCCATTACCTTTCCCTAAGTGGGATGAGTACTTTAGAGGGTTACGTAAAAAGAAAGTATTGGTCGATGGTATGTTATCGAATGAAGGTAAAAGTAGACGTATGGCTAAGGTAGTAAACTTCATTGGGGTATTAAAGCGAGTTCCTATCTTAGTATTGGTTAATGAGCAAGATGAAGATGAGTGGTACGCAATGCAAGCATCTACAATTTGCAATAACTATGAGTTTAATTTTTTAAATACGAATCATGACAATAAAGAATCACTTACGAATATCACAGAGTCAGACATACTGAACGGTGTTTACGAGTCAGAGGAACAGTATCATTTGATTACAGAAATTGTAGGAGAATGGATTAAAGAAAACACAAGGGTTTATTTCTTAGAGCTTAATCAGTATTCAGATGAAGACTTACAACGTGAAATTAAAAAGCACGTATTAGGATTAGGTGTAGAAGTAATTTATTACGATACTTTAAAAGGCTTTAAGGGCGATCAATGGGAGACAGTTAAGCAGACAACAACAATGATTAAAAATGTTTGTGGAGAAATGAATGTCGCAGGATACTGTACAATTCAATTAACTGATGAGACTCATAATATCGATATCTTTGATTTGAATTCAAATAATATTGCCAATGCTAAACAGCTATATCACGTAGTCGATCATATGATTTTGGAGAAACGGTTGAATCCTAATGATTATCATAAGTACAGAATTACTAACGAATGGGGTACATACGAATTGGATAAAAATAAAACGTACTATGGTCAAAAAATAGCAAAGAATCGTGGTACAGGTAAGGGAACTGTCTTAGTTACAGAGGTGAATTTAGATAGGAATACATGGTATGAAGTAGGATTTCTAACTAAGGTATTTAAACCGAAGAACGATAAATAACTTTATATGTAATTGAGGTGAATACTTTGGATGCTTTAGATTTAAAAGAAAGGATTATTGATGATGATAAAGTTAGATTAATCCTAGAAGAATTAGGTATGCATTCAATAGAATCAAACAGTAGGTACTATTCTTGTGGTATGCCTGACGGAGACAATCAAAACTCGACTATTATATATAGGGATAATTTAAATGTTGATGCATATACAAGAAACATAAAAGACGCTTACGGTAATAGCGATATCATTTCATTAGTATCATATGTAAATGAAGCTTATTTCTCCGATAGCTTAAAGTGGATATGTGATGTTTGTGGTTATGATTATTATGAAAAACAAAAGCCAAAATCAAAATTAGCAACATGGGCTAGAGATATGATGCGGATAAAAAATAGAGAAAAAGAATCTGTTGACGAACACCTTGAACCTATAGATGAAGAAATCCTTAATTATTACGGTCTTTATGTGACTGATTTATTTAAAAATGATGGAATAGGTTATCATACACAAGAGGAATTTGAGTTGGGTTACGATATAGAGTCAAACATGATCGCCATGCCAATTCGAGATGAATTAGGGAATTTAGTGGGAATTAAAGGAAGATTGAATAGTGAAGTTGTTAAACCGCACGAAAATAAGTACATATATCTGCATCCTTGCGCTAAGACAAAAATCTTGTATGGTCTAGACAAGGCAAAACATAACATATTAAAACAAAAAGAAGTGATAGTACTAGAGGCTGAAAAGAGCGTTCAACAACTTTGGGATAAAGGAGTAAAGAATGCGGTTGCTATTGGTGGTCATAAATTATCAAAAACACAAGTGAAAAAGTTGACTTTGTTAGGTGTGAGAATTGTAATTGCATACGACAAAGGTGTAGAGATAGGTAGGGATGGACTCGTAGATAAAAACTTCTATACTAATGAATTTGATAAATTTATGAAGAATCAAGAGTTGTATTGCATCTATGATACAAAAGGTTTACTTAAAGATAAGGAAAGCCCTAGTGATAATTTTGATAACTGGAACAAGCTTTATGAAACGAAAAGAAAGGTGAGAGGTTGATTGTTTAAATACGAACTAATCGGAGACAATGACTATATATTTGATATTATTGGTACTCTTTCACAAAACAGAGATGTTTCAAACCTTAATGATTATCTTGATTTAGATAAATCAGTTACTCAGGATTGGAAAATATTAAAGAATATACATAATGTTAAAAATGCAATTGCTAAACATATTGATAATGGTTCAAAAATACATATAGTTGTAGACTCAGATGCTGATGGTTATACAAGTGCATCAATATTGTATCAATATTTAAAATTACAAAACGAAGAATTAGACATTGCTTATCACATTCACGACAAAAAAACACATGGCATTGCAAATGTAAGTGATGGCTTAGAAATAGATTTATTATTAATTCCAGATGCTTCATCAAATGAAGAAAAAGAACATAAACGGTTTTATGATAAAGGCATAGATGTTGTAGTAATTGATCACCATGAAATAGATTGTGAAGAAAGTAAGTACGCAGCAATCGTTAATCCATATTTAAATAATGAAGGCAATATGTCATTAAGTGGTGCAGGGATGGTATACAAAGTATGCCAAGCATTAGATGAACACTACGATACCGATTTTGCCGATTATTTCTTAGACTTAGTGGCAGTAGGAAATGTTGCAGATATGATGTCATTGAAAGAATTAGAGACACGTTACTTAATTAATGAAGGTTTACTAAATATAAATAATTCATTTCTACAAGCATTAATAACCAAACAAGAATACTCAATGAAGAGTAAATTAAATCCAACTACTATTGGTTTCTATATTGCGCCTCTCATTAATGCTGTTACTAGGATAGGAACTATTGAAGAAAGAGAAGACATGTTTAAGGCGTTTATCGAGTATAAAGAGCTAGTTGAATATACTCCTAGAGGAAAAGATAAGTCAGAGTTAGTTCCTTTTGTAAGTGACTTTGCCAGACAATGTGTAAACATAAAGTCACGACAAGACAGAATGAAAAATAAGATGGTAGAAGCTATTATTGAAAAAGCATCAGTGAATGACGAAGATAAGGTTTTATTCCTAAAGGACATGAATATTGATAATGGATCAAAAGGTTTGATAGCTAACCAACTAGCAAGTAAATTTATGAAGCCGATTATTATTGTTGACTACAATAGCAAAGAGGGTTTGTATACTGGTAGTGGGAGAAGTTATGGTGGATTTGATGAGTTAAGGGATATCTTAAACGATAGCGAACACATTGAATACGCTAAGGGTCATGGATCAGCATTTGGATTAGGAATCAGTAAGGAAAATATTGAAGGTATTACAACGCATCTAAATGACCTGATGTCTAAAGTTGATTTTAGTAAGAAGTATAAAGTTGATTTTTTAATACCTTTAAAATCAATGAACTCATCTGTTATCGAAGAAATTAGTGAGCTTTCTCCTGTATGGGGAAAAGATTTATCTGAGCCAAAGATAGTAATTAATGATTTTAAATTAAATGATGTAAACTTAGAAATCATTGGTTCTAAATTAGATACGATTCAAATGCAACGTGGAAATATTACGTACATAATGTTTAAACAGAATGAAGAAGCTATTTTAAATATAAAAAATGCAAAAGAAATTGAAATAGTTGGAACTTGTAGTATTAATAAATATAAGGGAATCAAGCAATATCAATTTATTATTGATGATATAAATATTATTAAGTAATGGAGGTTATAACTTGGACAACTATACTGTTTACCACCTTCATAGTGATGTATCTAATTTAACCGCAGGTACAGGAGCAGACAGTATAACTAAATTTACTGATTACCTTGATAAAGCTCAAGAGTTAGGAATGCATTCAATTGCCTTTTCTGAGCATGGAAGTGTAATGAATTGGGTAAAGAAGAAGCAAGAGGTAGAAAAGCGTGGATTAAAATATATTCATGCCAATGAAATTTATTTAACTAAGGGGATAGGAGTAGAAGAAGTAAAAGGAAAAGACAAATTAATCCTTCAACGTGATAATTATCATTTTATGACTATTGCTAAGAACTATGAAGGAGTAAAAGAATTAAATGAATTAACTTCAAGGTCTTTTAACCGAGAAGATGGTCACTTTTATTACAATCCACGTTTAACATTTGATGACTTAAAGAACACATCAGACAATATCATTATGACATCTGCATGTTTGGCTTCTCCAATTTGGCGGTTATATAACAATGCATATGAAGTTATAGGTGGTAACAAGGTAATTAAAGACGATAGTTTACATATTGAATACGAAGAGTTGATGCAATGGTTTATCCAAAATAAACATAGAATGTTTTTTGAGGTTCAATATCATACACATCCAGAGCAAGTTAAGTTTAATCAAATGTTATCATACCTATCAAAAGAGACAGGGATTCCATTGATTGCAGGAACAGATACACATTGTTTGAATAATATTCATGCAAAAGGTCGTGAAACACTTCTTAAAGCTAAAGGTGCTAGTTATGGTGATGAAGATCAATTTGATTTAACAATGAAATCATTTGATGAATTAGTAGAAATGTTTGAAGTTCAGGGTGCTTTATCACGTAATGAGTATTTAGAGGCTATTGAAAATACAAATGTAATGTCAAATATGATAGATGGTTTTGAATTAGATAGAAAACCCAAGTACCCTAAGTTGTATGAAAATCCAATTGAGGTATTTAAAAGTAAGATAAACGAAGGTTTCATAAAACGTGGATTTAATAAGCTGCCAAAAGAAGAAAGAAAAGTTTACTTAGACCGTGTGCATGAAGAATTTGATACATATGAAAAGCTAGATGCAGTTGACTACATGTTGCTGCAAACTAACATTATTGAGTGGTGTCACGAAAATGACATTTATCAAGGATACGGACGTGGTTCTGTAAATGGCTCACTTATTGCTTATCTGTTAGGTGTTACTGAGATGGATAGCGTCAAGCATAACTTAAACTTTTTCCGTTTCTTAAATCCAGATCGAGTTTCAATGCCAGATATAGATGTTGATTTTGAGCCATCTCGTAGACAAGACGTAATTGATTACTTGGCATCAATTAAAGGAATTGATTTTGCAGAAATTATCACATTTAATACAATTGCAACTAAAGGAGCTATTCGAGATGTATCTCGTGCCTTAAATATTCCTTTAAATGAAGTAGATGAAATATCAAAAGCTGTAGATAACAACACATTGGACAGATATAGAAGTAAATACAAAGAACTATTTGAATTTGTCGATCTATTAGAAGGTACTATAGTTTCTATGGGTAGTCATCCTTCAGGATTTGTAGTTTCTCCTATTGACCTTAATAGTCATATATCAACAATCTACACTAAGGAAAGTAATTATAAAGTAACTTCAATCAACATGAAGGAATTAGATGGTCAATCATATGTAAAACTAGATATATTGGGTCTAGATAATATCGAGATAATAAACGAGACTTGTAAATTAGCTAATATTGAACGGCTTACACCAGATAATATAGATGTAAACGATATGAATGTTTGGAGATCGCTTCGTGACTCTACGCTTGGTGTGTTCCAATTTGAATCTGATACTGCGTTTGATTATGTACAACAGTTGTTTAGTGATAAGACACTCTCAAATATAAAGAGTGATATTGGAGAGATTGACTATATCAGCTTGTTAAGTTTAGCTAATGGTGCGATCAGACCTGCAGGCGATTCTTACAGAAGTAAATTGTCTAATGGTATTACGAATGATAACGGGCATGTATCTTTAAACGAATTTCTTAAATCAAACTTAGGCTATTTAGTTTTCCAAGAAGATATTATGCGGTTCTTAACTGACTTCTGCAATCACTCTGGTTCTGAATCTGACAGTGTAAGACGAGGGTTAAGTAAGAAAGAGGGGACAGAACAGTTCTTACCCAAAATTAGAGAAGGATTTATAGAAATAATGACAACTCAGTATGGGGAAACAGTTGAAAAGTCAGAAGAAATACTTCAGAGCTTCTTAAAGGTAATTGAGGATGCTTCAGATTATGGATTTTCTCTAAACCATTCGCAACCATATTCATTTATTGGTTATGTGTGCGCATACTTAAGATATCATTATCCACATGAATTCATTACAACAATATTAAATGTACGAGAAGATAAGATGGATAAGAGTGCAAAAGTAATTGCTTATGCTAAACAAAAAGGAATAAAAATTAAGCCAATCAAGTTTGGCAAATCTAAGTCTAAATATGAGTATAGTAGCAGTGATAAATCTATATATAAAGGGTTAAAATCAATTAAATTCATTAATGATAATATATCTGAAGAGCTATTTGAATTAGCACAATCTAAGAAGCATACGGATTTTCTAGAATTACTTATTGATATAACAGAAAATACATCAGTTAACACTAGGCAGCTCAATATTCTTATTCGATTAGGATTCTTTAGTGATTTTGGCAATAGTCGATATTTAGAGCTAATTGCAGAAAAATTTAATGATCGATATAAAAAAAATCATAAAGATAATACGAAAGCCAAACGAATTCAAGAGGTTCAGGAGTTTATCTCAACTCTAATTGATATCAATGACTACTCAATTAATGAAAAAATAATGTTTGAAGTAGAGGTATTGGGATACCCACAGAGTACAGATGATTCTTATGATAAATCGTTTGCTGTAATTACTGATGTAGAAACTAGGTATTCTCCTACCATAAAGTTATATATTGTAAACAATGGCAGTGAAGTAGAAGTTAAAATTAATAAAAAATTGTTTACAGACAACAAGGGTAAAGCGCTATTAATTAAAGGTGACTTAATCAAGGTGTTAAAAGTTGATCGTAGACCTAAACAACAGTTAATAGGAGGTAAATGGATACCGACTGATATAATGCAGAATTGGTTGTCGGCATGGGAGTTAACTAAGAAGGCTTAAACATTTATATTACAAAATACATAATTTTGATAAAAATTAAATATTATTAAATGTAAAAAAGGAAGTGGGTTATTCTGCAAACAAAACACGTTGTGATGTTCTCAACAGGAGCAGGAAGTGCATGGTTAACTAAGTATGTAGTAGACAAGTATGGTAAGGAAAATACGATCATCTTAATTACAGACACTAAATGGGAAGATGAAGACAATTACCGTTTCATGAAAGAAGTTGCTGATTACATTGGAATAGAAATTACTGAGAAATCAGATGGACGTACTCCAGAGGATATATTTAGAAAGGATTTGTATTTTGGAAACTTCGGAACAGCTCCATGTAGTAAAGAGTTGAAGATGAAGCAAACATTTTTATACATACAAGAATTAATTGAACAGGGTATTTTACCAATCTTATATTTTGGCATTGATTATAAAGAAGCTAGACGTGCTCCTAGGTTGGCTTATAACTATAAACATAATGTAGACGTGTTTGAGGATGGAGTAGAGTTACGTTTCCCTCTGATAGCTGAAATTGATGGTGAACCAGTAAATGGCAAACAATTAATACATAATAGAGATTTTCTAAATTCTGATAAAATGCCTAAAGTATACAATAAGGAAATTTATGAATCATTAGAATCCCAAGGAGCTACTATTTGTACTGCTAATCCGAAGCACGAAATCGAGAATAATTGGGGAATTAAATTACCAAGAATGTATAGTGCTGTTGAAGAAGCTGCTAAAGATAAGAGTAATATGAAAGCAAATGAACTTTTAGAAAAAGGAGTCAAAGGTTTTTCTCATGCAAATTGTGGAGGAATTTGTGTTAAGGGAGGTATGGGGCATTACTCTGTATTATATGCTGTTTGGGAAGATCGGTATTTAAAAATGGAAAAGTTAGAGCGAGAAATCAATGATGCCCAAATTGCAAAGAATGGTAGACGTTATACAATTTTAAGTAAGTTGATTCCTACTGGTGAGCTTGATGAGAAAGGTAAAGAGAAGAAAAAGAAAGTACCTTATTCATTAGAAGAATATCGATTAGAAGTTTTAGAAGGAGATATTAACTCAAACGTAGAGGTAGAAGAAAATACGATAGCATGTGAGTGCGTATTCTAATCAAGAAAATACATAATTTGATTTAAATAAAAGAAACCTATTATGAAAAGGAGAAGGTGTAATATGAATAATGAAGTTGAATTAATTAAAGTAAATACAGATGACTATGAAGTTTTATATGCAAATGGAAAGTTAGTATTTGAAGAAGATTCTTTAAATTTATCAGAAGTGATTAATTACTTGGTTAATAAACATATCGTTAAGTATGTTACATATTACATAAAACAAAATAAATTAGCTGAAGTTTATAATTGGAGCTTTCCAAACGATTTTAATGAGTTTGATGTTAGTCATTTGAAATAAAAGGAGTATATCGTTGAAGGGATTGATGTTGTGGAAACTAAAGAATCTATGATTCAAAGTATTTTAGATAATAATTTCAACAATGACGGATTTACGGTAGAAGGAATCATAAGAGTGCTACCTAGACGTTATGATAGATATGGACGAATGTATGGTTGGGATGACGAGGAATTTTATATCAGAGCATTCATTTACATAAGGCATATTAAAGGATTTAAAGAGTATTTGAAGGATAAGTAGTATCAAATAGAAGGAACATAAAATAAATATAATAGGAGACATGATAGTATGATTAAAATTGATACAAGTGGAATGGATGACCTTATAAAAAAGTTAGATAATGCTCAAAAGCACATTAGTTTTACTATGGGAGAAATGTTAATTGACACATTAGGACATCATGTATTCAATGAATTTGAACTCAAATGTAATACGAATAATATTGAATTTGAAAGCGACGAGTTTATTTCAGAATTAGATAACGTAGTTAAAGTTAATACTAATTACGCTAACTGGGAGGAACTTCGTAGTGACTATATGTTTAAACGTCTTGGTTTGAAATAAATAGATGAAAGTTTGTGAAATCTGACACCTTGTAAACCTTGTTATATCAACATTCTTGATTCGATTTCACAAACTTTCTTTAAATAATATTCATCTTTTATTTAAATAAATATATAAAATTAGGAGGATCAATTTATGAAAGAAGTATATGTTGTTACTTATGGAACTTATTCGGATTATGGGATTGACTGTATATTTACAGATTTAGAAAAGGCAAATAAATATGTGAAGTTGCAAAATAATGGAGGAAGTGATGATTATAGAATCGAAACATATCCGTTAGATCAAGTTGTGATTGACTCAGTTAAAATAATTAAAGTTTACGCAGAAAAAGAATTAAATAATGATGATTATAAATTTAAATATGAAATTGTTGATGTTATAAATGAAGACTTTAACATCAATCGTACTCGGGTTAGTGTCAAGGATTACAGTCATAAGAAAAGTTCTAATATTACATTACGTAGGAAATTTAAAGGTGACGAAATAGGAATTGTAAATAAATATAAAAAAGTAGTAGAAGATTACTTCTTTAAGATTGAATCTAATTGGGACATATATAAAAGTTATGAAGGTGAAGAATCAATATCTGCAGACTTAGAAAAAGATATTAATATTATTTAAATAATAAATACACGCATATTATTTAAAGTTAAAGAAAAAGGAGTCATTTTATGAAATTTAAAGAATTACTAAATCTAGTGAGTGCTTCTGAAACGATTGTAGTTGAGGGCACTAATAACCTTTACAATACTACATATAATGATCTTGATTATGATGAAATATTAAGGAATGCTGATGTTAAAGGTATTTATGTGAACAAAGAAGGAATTTTAACAATTAGCTTTCAATAAAATCACACTATTATTATAAGAATGGAGAGATCAACCAATGAATAAAGAGTATGAATATAATATCGAACTAGAAAATGGGAAGTATAATATGGTTTTAACTAATGATTACAAGGTTCAATACTTACGAGGAGGAGATATTTGGGTAGAAGACCCTCCTGCGCCTAAAATGTTGATATCCTTTATGGACAAATTTGAACAATTAGAGAATCAGTTAATAGAAGCTAAAAATTTATTGGACTATGCGCAAGATGTCCTTAGCAATGTACATATGGATGACAGCGAAGTATATCAAGAAATTAGTGACTTTCTAAATAAAGGAGAATGATTCATGACAAAAGAAATGATTACAATTGCTAAAGAAGAGTATGATTCCTTATTGGAGTCATCTGAATTTCTATCTTGCTTAGAAGCCTGTGGAGTGGATAATTGGGGTGGATACAGTGATGCTTATGAAATGATGAATAACGAGGATTAATAAGTATTCTATAAAAGATTAGTATTATAAAAACAAATACATAAAAGGAGATTTATTAATCATGGAGCAATTCATCATTGTATCTGGAGAAGTAGGAGACTGGGAAGGACTATATTTTAAAGGTAAATTGTTTAAAGAAAGTCATCGTATCACTACTTATGACATCATGAATCTATTGAAAGACCATTACAAAGAGTTAGATGGTACTTTTGGTAAGTATACAATTAATCAGGACTACTTAGAGACTAATGGATTATTACCTAGCAATTTTAAAGATATCAATAAGAATATGCTTTAATAAATATATAAATGGAGTTGAGTCTTATGCAGGATGGGAAAACAGTAACCGAACAAAATGTGTGGGAACATTACAAAAGGGTGGAAGCAGAAAACTTTCACCTAAAGAAACAACTTGTCAATAAGAATAGACAAATTAACCAGCTTAAGCGTGTGATTAGTCAATGGAAAAGTAAGTATGAAAAACTTATGGAGAATCGTAAGCCTAAGTACAAAAATACAATCAGAAGAAAGTAAGGAGATGGATATTAATGGATAGTGTAAAAGTTAGTATTAGATGTGAGACAGGGATTTTCAATCGTAATGAAGTGGATATGAATCAATATCTAGAATTAGTAAATGAAGATGTAAGTGTTTTACTACCAGAGAATCAATTCATTGGTGTTAAGGTTACGGTTGAAAAATAAGATAGGTGGCAACTTACGCCAGAGGAGAATAATTAATATGAAAAATTTCTTAATGAATGTAATGGACTTAAAAGTTTTTGATGAGAAAGGTAAATTTATCACAAAGTTAGATACTGCTACAAAAGGTGAATTAGTACATAGTGATCAAGCATCATATTTCGCAATTAACATTTCGGATTTTAATATTGATATGATAAAAGCCATTGGAGAAGTTGAAAATACTGAATCATTATCTGATTTCGAAAAAGAATTAGCTCCTAAGTCAACTAAGATTAAATTTAAACCATTGTATCGCAATGAAAATGAGAAGAAGTTTAAGTTGGTTGCTGAAGGTGAGTTATATAATAGCTCTGGAGACGTTTCTCATGACTTTAAAGTGATTATTAATGAGTCAGTATTGATGTCTGGATTAGAATTTGAATTTAGTAATGTCGATATCAGTGAATATACACATGTATTTGCTATTCGTGTAGATGATAATGGAAATAGCTTTGAATTAGAATTGATTGAAAAATAAGTAGTAAATATAGTAGGAATATGGTGGAAATATCACTTTATTATCATATTCCTACTATAGAATTTAGATAAAATGACAATATTATTTAAATAATAAAAATACATAAACAGAATGGAGAAATTAATGTATGACGATTTTACAAAACGCTTATAATGCCTATTTATCTAAGAAGTACGAGAAAGAGATTAATGAGTTTAAAGACTACGCTTTGAATAAATTAGACAAATCGATCACAAATACAGAAAATAATTTATTACGTTACGTCACTAATGATCATTACGGTTACGATAAAATTCAAAGCGAGAAAGAAACTTTAAAAACATTACAGAAATTAAAAAGCTGCGTATCAGGAAATATATTGTCATTAAATATTAATTACGGAGAGTATCCAGTATATATCACATATGAGTTAGAAGAAAAGTACAATAAATTGAACGGCTTGATTGTAAAAGGTGAAACAGTGCAATTTGATGAAAATAAGTATAAATGGGATTTGACTAATACCAACGCAGCAACAGACATTATCAATAAACACTTTGAAGAAGTGAAAAATATTATTGATGAACAAACAAACGATCTTGCTGAAATTAAAGATGATAACAAGAATAACTTAAATGGTGACATTGATTTAAAAGCTTATATTCAAGAACGTAAAGATGAGCATATGAAGATGATTGAGGAAGAAAAGAATAAGCAACAAGAAATACATGATAAGCTTATGAAAAATATTAAATTTACAATGGATTATTGGGAGAAATACTATAAAGATAAGCTGAGTGAAATTGATAGTAATTTCAATATCTCAGTATCAATAAATGAACTGTCGCAAGGAACGAAATTGGCTCTCAAAATCATCAAACCCGAAGCCTTAGGTTTAAGTAATGAAGAAGCAAAAATGTTTGCAGATATTATTGTGGATAAAATTAAGAAGAATAAGGGTGGATTGTATTAAATAATATTTTGATTTTATAAAACACATAAATCGAAGGGAAATAAAATAATGGTAAATGAAAAGTCATGGAAAGAGTTTAGAGAGTCTGGACTATTTTGGTGGATTAACATGCTACTACACACCTTCGGATGGGCTATAGTTATGGAATTTGAAGACGAAGAAATTAAACGAGTTTATCCTGCTAGAGTAAAGTTTAGAGGCTTTGACGAGGATTCAAATACAGACGGCTACATTAAAGTTAGTGAGTATATGAAGGAAAATGTAGAACAGTTAGCTAAAGAGGCTAAAGAGTAACTAGTAATATTTTAAAATACATAAAATTAAAAAGGCCTAAATTGCAATTACAAGTTGAACACTTTTTTTTAAAAACACCCCAGAGGTTCCTTTGTCTTCTGTTTGTCGGTCG